>JAJDNY010000163.1 GCA_022340425.1 Desulfobacteraceae bacterium
TCATTTGGAAGCGACGGCCTCATTGGGCCGACGCCATGGGTGAAAAGCATGCCCTGCAAACCGTTTCAGCGGCTGGAGGCGCAAGCGGCCAACCGCCGCAGGGTTTCCACCATATCCCGCGGCAGGGGGGCCTCGAAGGCCAGGGGGATGTTTGTGCCGGGGTGCTGAAAGCCGATCCGCCAGGCATGCAGCATCTGGCGCGAGGGCGATGGCGCCGCCCAGTCGCTTAGCAGGCCCGAGCGGCCGCCAAGGCGCCCTTTACCGTAGAGCGGGTCGCCCAGGATGCCGTGGCCAATGGCGGCCAGGTGCACCCGGATCTGGTGGGTACGCCCGGTCTTCAGCGCAACCTCCAGCAGGCTGGCACCCTGAAAAGCCCGCCTGAGTTTCCAGCGGGTCTCAGCGGTCCTGGACCGGGGGCTGCGGGTGGACATTTTTTTGCGGTTTACGGGATGTCGGCCGATGGGCAGGCTGACCACCCCGCTTTCAGCCGGCATTTCACCGCGGACGATGGCCAGGTAGGTCTTTTGGATGCTGCGGGTTTTAAATTGACGGGAGAGATGCACGTGGGCGGCCTGGTTCTTGGCCACCAGCAGGATGCCTGAGGTGTCCTTGTCCAAGCGGTGAACGATCCCCGGCCGCCGCTCGCCGCCGACCCCTTGAAGGTCGGGGCAGTGATGGAGAAGCCCGTGCACCAGGGTGCCGGAATGGTGACCGGCCGCCGGGTGTACCACCAAACCCGGCGGTTTGTTGACCACGATCAGCGCCTGGTCTTCATAGAGGATGCCGAAATCCACCGGCTCGGGGATGCAGGCGGCCGGTTCGGCGGCTGGGATCTGGCCACTGACGGCATCTCCGGGTTTCACCCGGTAGCCGGCCTTCCTGGGGATGCCGTTGACCCGGATGCACCCGCGGGCGATCAGCCTGGCGGCCAAAGAGCGGGAGAGATCGATGATGCGGACGGCCACGAGGGCATCCAGTCGCTGACCGGCCTCATGCTGCTGGATGGAGAAGGTGAAGCCAGCAGCGGCAGTTGCGGGGCTGAAGAGGGCGTCACTGGGGGGTGTCAAACAACGATTCGATCCGGGTCAGAATGGTTTCTTCGTCTGTTTTGGCGGCCGTGGAAAGCTCCTTGACCAGCAGACCCTGGGCGGTATCGTAGAGTTTGCGCTCGCCAAAGGACAGGTCCTTGGAGAGCTTCAACAGGGACAGGTCGCGAAATACTTCGGCCACCTCGTAGAGCGAACCGGTTTTGATCTTGTCCATGTATTCGCGGTAGCGCCGGTTCCAGGTTTGACTGTCGGTGGGATTTTCCGGCGGGGTCTGCATCACCTGATAGATTTTGGGAATATCCTCTTCGTTGATCACCACCCGCAGCCCGACGGAGGCCACGTTCCAGGTGGGGATCATGATAACCATCCCATTTTCGAGGACTTTCATGATATAAAAGTCGTGCTTCTCGCCGTTGACGCTGCGGCTTTCAATGGCCTCGATGCGCCCCACCCCGTGGGCCGGGTAGACCGCCAAGTCGCCCACCGCGAATGTCGGCACGCGACTGGAGGCCTTGCCGGTTTCTTCCCTGTTCCTTTTTTCACTCATTTCAACACCATGACGATGAATTTTGTCAAATTTTTCGCTTTATAAGAGCTTTTTTTATATCACACCACCTCCCAACAAGCAATAGAATAAAAAAAGGACCGGTGCCCCGCTGGGCCCCGGTCCTTTCGGGTCGAACGATAGAACGTGAAACGACTGGTGGATTACATCAGGAACGGCACCATTAGCAATGCCACCACGTTGAGGATCTTGATCATCGGGTTGACGGCGGGGCCGGCAGTATCCTTGTAGGGGTCGCCGACGGTGTCACCGGTAACGGCGGCCTTGTGGGCCTCGGAGCCTTTGCCGCCCAGATGGCCGTCCTCGATGTATTTTTTGGCGTTATCCCAAGCAGCACCGCCGGTGGTCATGGACAGCGCGACGAACACACCAGTCACGATGGAGCCGATCAGCAGGCCGCCGAGGGCGACCTTGCCCAGGAGAAAGCCCACCAGCAGCGGGGCGACGACCGGCAGCAGGGCCGGCAGCAGCATTTCCTTGAGGGCGAACTTGGTGACGATGTCCACACAGGCGCCGTAATCCGGTTTGCCGGTGCCCTCCATGATGCCCGGGATTTCCCGGAACTGACGGCGGACTTCATCGACCACCGCGCCGCCGGCGTTGCCCACGGCCTTCATGGCGATGGAGGCGAACAGGTAGGGCAGCAGACCGCCGATGAAAAGGCCGATGATCACGTTGACGTCGGAGAGGTCAAAGCGGATGCCCTCCTTGGCCCCGTGGAGCACGAACTCCTGGACATAGGCGGCAAAGAGGACCAGCGCGGCCAAACCTGCGGAGCCGATGGCATAGCCCTTGGTAACGGCCTTGGTGGTGTTGCCCACGGCGTCCAGCGGGTCGGTCACGGCGCGCACGCTCTCGTCCATCCCGGCCATTTCGGCGATCCCGCCGGCGTTGTCGGTGATGGGGCCGTAAGCGTCGATGGCGATGACCATACCGGTCATGGAGAGCATGGACATGGCCGCCATGGCGATCCCGTAAAGACCGGCAAAGGCGTAGGCCAGATAGATGGCCAGACAGATGGCCAGAATGGGCGCTGCAGTGGCCTGCATGGAGACTGCCAGGCCGGCGATGATGTTGGTTCCGTGGCCGGTGGTGGAAGCCTCGGCGATGCCTTTAACCGGGCCGTAGATGCCGGTGTAGTACTCGGTGATGATGACGATCACGACCGTCAGGACGAGCCCGATCAGGGTGCAGTAGTAAATGCTCATCGCGGACAGTTCGCCCACGCCGCCCATGTACATGGTGCAGGCATAGTAGAAGGCGACCGCAGCCAGGATGGCGGAGCCGAACATTCCCTTGTAGAGGGCGCCCATAATGTATTGGCTCTTGCCCAGGCGCACGAAGAAGACCGCGATCATCGAGGCGATGATGGAGATCGCGCCCAGCACCAGCGGAAACTCGGTGGCGATCGGGGTGTCGGGGAACAGCAGGTGCCCGATCAGCATGGCGGCCACGGCCGTGACGGCGTAGGTCTCGAAAAGGTCGGCGGCCATACCGGCACAGTCACCGACGTTGTCACCGACGTTGTCGGCGATGGTGGCCGGGTTGCGGGGGTCGTCCTCGGGAATTCCGGCCTCGACCTTGCCCACCAGGTCCGCGCCGACGTCGGCGCCCTTGGTGAAGATGCCGCCGCCGAGGCGTGCGAAGATGGAGATTAGACTGCCACCAAAGCCCAGGGCCACCAGAGCGATGACGTCATGGGTGGCGGTGTAGTAACCGGCAACTGAGGTCAGGGCCAGGCCTGCGACCATCATACCGGTCACCGAGCCACCCTTGAAGGCCATGCCGAGGCCCGCGGCGAGACCCTTTCTGGCGGCTTCTGCGGTGCGGACGTTGGCGATCACGGAGACCCGCATGCCGACGTAGCCTGCGCAGAAGGAGGCCAGGGCGCCCACCAGAAAGCCGATGGCGGTCTTGGCGCCCATGGTGGCGAAAATAACGACGAAAATAACGGCACCGGTGATGCCCATGCTTTTCATCTGGCGGTTGAGGTAAGCGATTGCGCCTTCCTTGATGGCGTTGGCGATCGACTGCATCTTCTCGTCGCCGGCGGGGGCGCCTTTGACGATCGACGCCAGCAGCATGGCAAAGGCGACCCCGATAGCTCCGACCAGCGTACAGACCAGCGGTAAATTACTCAATACAGCTTCCATTCTTCCCTCCATCTGTAGTTAAACGTGAAATCAAACCCGCTTTCCATTGAACCGGTTCATGCCCTCCCTCGTTCCATGGCAGAGGATGGTCACAACGGCTTCGCAGGCGCGCACCAGAACAGGCTCCAGGACCGCCTCCTCCTGCTCGGAGAAGCGTCCCAGCACATAGGCCACCGTATCCGGCCGCAACCCACCTGGAAGGCGGCTTCGTCCGATGCCGATGCGCACCCGGGTGAAACCCCCGCCGCCAACGGCATCCATCAACGACCTGACTCCCTTGTGTCCCCCGTGCCCTCCTTTCTCTTTGATTTTTAATCGTCCCAAAGCGAGGTCGAGATCGTCGTGGATGACGACGGTCTGCTCGCTCGATATTCCCAGAAAATCAATCAGCGCTTTTACCGGCGGCCCGCTGAGGTTCATGAAGGCCATGGGTTTGGCCAGAACCACGGGAACCCCCTGGATGCAGCCCGCTCCAAAGACCGCCTCCGATCTCGTTTGCAGCAGCGGGATCGCAAAGGCTTCGGCCAACTGATCCAGAACCCGGAAGCCCGCATTGTGGCGGGTGCCGACATAAGCTGGGCCCGGATTGCCGAGCCCGACCACCAGGTGGTGCGGGTTGCGGCCCTCTTGGGGCGCCGGGGCCGTCAACAAAACCATGGACAGCTAACCCGCAGGCGCCGGTGCGGCCGACCGGATCACGCCTCGGCCTCGGCCGCCGCCTCGCCGGCCGCCGCTTCAGCCTCCTCCTCCTCCTCCTCGCCCTCCACCACCTCGGGGCCTTCGGCCGCCTTGGGGCTGAGCACGGTAACGACGGTGAAGTTGACATCGTGGGGCACTTCAAAGTCACCGGGGAGCGGAATTTCCTCCACGTGAATGGACTCGCCAATACCCAGGTCGGTGATATCGATTTCGATCGCGGCCGGGATCTGGGTGGGCAGACATAGCACCTCCAACTCGCGCCTAATGATCTGGAGCATGCCGCCGGCCTCGACTCCCTTGCATTTGCCGGTGGTGGCCACGGGGATCGGCACGACGATCTTGCGGTGCATGTCGATTTCATAGAAATCGACGTGCAGAAAATCACGGGACAGCGGTCTGCGCTGAACCTCCTTGATCATGGCGGGGCGATTGAAGGTTTCGCCGTTTTCGACAATCAGATTCAGCAGAAGCTGGCCGGCGGCCCCTTTTTTTAGAACGGTTTCCAACTCCTTGGTGTCAACCGACAAATTGACCGGCTGGGTTTTCGGACCGTAGAGAACGGCCGGAACCCGGCCTTGCCCGCGCAGCGCGTGGGCCGGTCCGTTTCCCGTGCGGGTCCTGAGGCTGGCTTTAAGATCGAATATTTCCAAAAAGAATTCCTCCTTACAAACACGAAAAGATTACAGACTAAACAAAGAGTGAGGTCACGGAGTCCCCGCGGTGGCTGCGGATAATGGCCTCGCCGACCAACTCGGCAATCGTCAGCACCTTGAACTTGCCGGCGGCTTCGGCCTCGGCGGTCAAAGGGATGGTATCGGTCACTACCAGCTGTTTGAGGCCGGAGTTGCGAATGCGCGCGACGGCCGGACCCGAAAGAACGGGGTGGGAGCAGCAGGCGTGCACCTCCCGGGCCCCGTGGTCGATCAGGGCGCTGGCGGCCTCGGTAAGCGTGCCGGCCGTGTCGACCATGTCGTCCAGGATGATGGTGACCTTGCCTTTCACATCACCGATGACCGCCATGGCCTTGGCCTGGTTGGGCGCATCGCGGCGTTTGTCGACGATCGCCAGACCCGCGCTGAGGCGTTTGGCAAAGGCCCTGGCGCGCTCCACCCCGCCGGCATCCGGCGAGACGATCACCAGCTCGCCGGCGAAGGTTTCGCGAATGTATGTGATCAGGACCTTGGCGGCGAAGAGGTTGTCCACCGGAATGGAGAAGAACCCCTGGATCTGACCGGCGTGCAGATCCATGGTGATCACCCGGTTGGCGCCCGCGACGGTCAGCATGTCGGCGACCAGTTTGGCACTGATGGGAACCCGGGGGGCGACTTTCTTGTCCTGCCGCGCATAGCCGAAGTAGGGAATCACGGCGGTGATGCGCCGCGCCGAGGCGCGCTTGACCGCGTCGATCATCAGCAGCAGCTCAACCAGATTGTCGTTGACCGGTGAACAGGTGGACTGGATGATGAAAACGTCTTTGGCACGAATATTTTCGTGAATTTCGATCTGAATTTCACCGTCACTGAAGGTTTTGACTTTACCGCTGCAGGGGGGTTTGCCAAGATATTCGGTTATTTTTCGGGTCAAACCGGGGTTGGAGTTTCCCGAAAAAATTGCAAATTCGTTCATGCAACTACCGTTTCCGCGCTGTCCCGCGACACACTGTGAATGATGGCTGGGGCGGGAGGATTCGAACCTCCGAATGCAGGAACCAAAATCCTGTGTCTTACCGCTTGACGACGCCCCAAAAAAATTTTCGCCCAATCCGCTTTTTGCGCATCCCTGCCGGCAGCCTGAGCTCAGGCGGACAAAGAGGGTCGGGCCGAACGGACCAGACGAATAGCCAACGTCAGAGAAGCATCTCTGCCAGATGAACGTGCCACTCACGGCGCTGTGCGAGACGAGCCACGGCCCTGCCAGCAACCGCCGCGTCTTGGAAGAGACCGAAGACCGTGGGGCCGCTGCCCGACATCAGGGCACCCGCTGCGCCGAGACCGAGAAGCGCTTTTTTTATCTCATTTAACTGCGGAAAGTTACGGATCGTAACGGTTTCCAGATCGTTGCAGAGAAAGT
>JAJDNY010000164.1 GCA_022340425.1 Desulfobacteraceae bacterium
CATTGGCGCTGAGCAAACTGCCCGGCAGGGAATTTTGACTTGCCGACCGCCAGCGGTGGGATCTAAGGAGGTGCAGAGTTCGCGGAACGTTAGAAGCAAAATTTCGCAGCGATCATAAAAGTGAAAAAATGAAGGGCGTCCCCGGTTGTTTGGTTGTTGTTAGAAGGGGATGTCGAGGGCCAGCCACCCTCCCCGGCCGCCGGGGCTGGCGCCCAGGCGCAAGCGGCTGTCCTGGCGCAGGCGCTCGACGAAGGCTTTTTCCTGCTGCCGGTTGAACTTGTGGGCGCTGCTGACCCCGCCGTAGATGTTGCCGGCGTAAAACCCCAGCCCGACTGTCGTCAGCAGCCCGCCCAAGACCGGCAGGTCGTTGTCGAAGGCCTCCCAGGCAGCCGCGGCAAAGGCGCCGTTGACCAGTAAGGCCACCAGGGCGTCGCGCTTCAAACCGGTGTAAAGGTAGCCCCCGCCGGGCACCAGCGAGAAAATGCCGGCGGCCGCCGGGCTTTTACGGGAAATATCCCCCGCGCGGTCAAGACCTTCCTCGATTTCTCCGATGCCCAGCTTCTCCCGGCTCTCCGGCCGCACCCGGGCAAAGGCCTGCCGTGCGGCGTCAAACTCCCCCTGGTCGAGATAAATCCAGCCCACCCGCAGCCAGACCCGGTCCCTCATGTCGTCGTCAGCCGTCACGGCCAGCAGCTCGTCGAGGGCCTGCAGGGCCGCCCGGGTCTCCCCCAGGGCCAGGTGGGCGGCGCTGATCTCAAGCAGGGCCGTTTCCGCCAGCCGGCCGCCCTCCTTTTCCACCACCTCCCGAAAAGCGCTGATCGCCTCCCGGAACTGCCGGTCCATGAACAGGGCGCGGCCGATGGCCATGCGGGCCTCCCCCGCGCGCGGGTCGTCGGGGAAAAAATAGACGAAGCGCCGGAACTCGAAGACCGCCTGGGTGTAGGCGCCCTTTTCTGCGGCCTCCCGGGCGAAGCCAAATTGGTCGTCGGCGCTCAGCTGGATCGTGCCGCCGGCTGCCAGGGCCTGGGAGCCGGCGGCCGCCGTCAGCAGCAATGCCAGAGCCAGCGCGCCGCTGGCCGCAACCCAACGGGATTTTAAGGCCCGCCGCCAAGGGGCGGTAAAAAACGCGCACAGTCGCATGGGAAGCGTCCGCAATTCTTCGGGAGGGGTTTAGCGGGGCCGGTATGGGCAGCCGCTCAGCGCTGGGTGACCCGCAGGACCTCCTCCACGGTGGTGATCCCGTCTAAAACCTTCTGGATGCCGTCGCGGCGCAGGGTGATCATCCCCTGGGCGACCGCCGTGGCCTTGATCCGGTGGCTGTCGAAAGTCTGCAGCACCAGGCTCTTGAGGGTGTCGTCGAGCACCATGATCTCGAAAATCCCCAACCGCCCGCGGTAGCCGGTGTGAAAACAGCTCTCGCAGCCGCGGGCGCGGTAGACCGGCCGGTCTCCGAGGTCCGCGGGCCCCAACCCGATGGGCGCAAGCGCCGCCGGGTCAGGCCGGTAGGCCTCCTTGCACTCGTTGCAGAGCACCCGCACCAGGCGCTGGGCGACCACCGCCAGGACCGAGGAGGAAAGCAGGAAGGGCTCCACCCCGATATCCACCAGCCGGGTGATGGCCGCGGCCGAATCGTTGGTGTGCAGGGTGGAGAAGACCAGGTGACCGGTCAGGGCGGACTGCACCGCGATGTCGGCCGTTTCGCGGTCGCGGATCTCGCCGATCAGGATCACGTCCGGGTCCTGGCGCACGATGGCGCGCAGCCCGCGGGCGAAGGTCAGATCGATCTTGGGGTTGACCTGGATCTGGCTGATCCCCTTGATCTGGTACTCCACCGGGTCCTCGATGGTGATGATGTTGATGTCCGGGTGGTTGATGGATGAGAGCACCGCATAGAGGGTCGTGGTTTTGCCGCTGCCGGTGGGGCCCGTGACGAGGATGATGCCGTTGGGCGACTTGACCAGGGCCTCCAGGGTGGCCAGCCGGTCGGGCGGCAGGCCGATCTCGCCCAGCTCGAAAACCGAGCTGGTTTTGTTCAGCAGCCGCAGCACCACCCGCTCGCCGAAGCCGGTGGGCAGGGTTGAGACGCGCACGTCGATTTCCTGGTTGCCGACCTTGACGTCCAGGCGACCGTCCTGGGGCAGGCGCTTTTCGGCGATGTTCAGCCGGGCCATGACCTTGATCCGAGAGATCAGCGCCGGCTGGATCCACTTGGGCGGGGCGAGCAGGTCGTAGAGGATGCCGTCCACCCGGTAGCGGACCTTGAAGGAGTCCTGGTAGGGCTCGATGTGGATGTCGCTGGCGCGGGCCTTGACCGACTGGGTGATGATGTGGTTGACCAGCTTGATGATCGGGGCGTCGCTGGTGTCGTCGAGGAGGTCTGCGGTGTCCTGGATCTCGCTGATGATCGTGCCGCCGTTTTCGGTCATGTCCTGGACGAGCTGCTCGGCGGAGCCTTCGCTGAAATCGTAGGCCATGTTGATGGCCGCCAGGATGGCGCTGCGAGGCGCCAGGACCACCCGGTAGTCGCTCACCCCCAGAAGCCGCCCGAGGTCCTCCAGGGCCTGAAAGGCGGCCGGGTTCCAAACCGCGATGGTGCAGCCGTCGGCCTCCACTGCCGGTTCGCCGCGATCGCCGGCAACGTCCCCATTTTGCAGGGGCACCATCAGGAACTTTTTCAGAAACTGGATCGGCACCCGCTTAACGAACGCCCCCCCGATGTTTTCCAGCGGCAGGTTGGGCCAGAACGGCAGGCCGTATTGCCGGCTGAGCGCCTCCAGCAATTGCTGCTCGCTTACGACCTTGCGCTGGATCAGGACCTCGCCGACGCTGACGCCTTTTTCCAGCGCCAGCCGGCGGGCATCGCTGTAAGCCTCCGGCGGGACGCTGAATTTGTGCTCCAGGATGTCGGCCAGTCTGGGTGTCATGGCGGCAGTATCGCTCTCAGGGGGTGGTGCCCTCGGGGGGTTTGGCTTGGGGATCGGGCACCACCGGCGCCTTTTGGTTCAACAGGCGCTCGTAGAGCTTGATTTCACTGGCCTCACGGGCCTCTTTGCGGACCTTGTCGATCTGGTCTTTTTTGGAGCGGTACATGCTGTCGGCCTCGGCGGGGCTCTTGACCACATGGGGGGTCAGGAAGACGTAAAGGTTGGTTTTGATGGTGTTGATGGAAACCGAGCTGAACAGGTACTTCAGCCCGGGAATGTCCCCCAGGCAGGGCACCGAGGTTTGCGCATTTTCACTCAGATCGTCGATCAGGCCGCCCAGCACCACGGTGTTGCCGTCGTCTACGATGACGGTGGTGGTGACGGTGCGCTTGGAGGTGACCGGCTGCAGGCTGGTGGTGGCGCTGGTGACGTTGGTCACCTCGAGGTCGATTTTCAGCCGCACCATGCGCCCCTCGCTGATGTGGGGGGTGATGGTCAGGATCTTGCCGACGTCGCGGTATTCGAACGAGTTGAAGGTGTCGTTGTCACTGGTGGAGGTGGTGGTCTGAAAGGGCCGGTTTTCACCGACCGTGATGCTGGCCTCTTCGTTGTCGGTGGTCAGGATCTGGGGGGTGGAGAGGATGTGAAAGGCGTCATCGGTTCTGACCGCCTGCACCAGGGCGCTGATGTTGGAAAAAGTGAAGTCGCCGACGGTGATGGGCTCGCTGATGATCCCCAGCGAAAAGCCGCTGCCGGCATCGATGGGCAGCTGGCCTTCGCCGCCGCCCAGCCGCGTGCCGCCGGAGCGGAAGCCGCCGCCGAAAACGGCGCTGCGCTCGTTGACGGTGGTCTTGCCGAAGCTGCTCCACTCCACCCCGAAATCCAGGGCCTTATCGACGTTGACCTCCATCAGCAGGGCTTCAATGTAGACCATCGAACGCGGAATGTCCAGCTTGCGGATGATCTCCTCGAGCACCAGGTAGTCGTCGGGGTCGGCCATGATGATCAGGCTGTTGGTGGCCTTGTCGGCCGTGATGCGGACCTTGTCGGAAACGATCGGCGCAGTCGGTTGGCCTTCAGTGGCCCCCGCCCCCTTGCTGGGCAGTTCCCGCAAAACCGCCGCCAATTCCTCGGCAGTGGCGAACTCCAGGTAGTAGACCCGGATATTGCCCTTGTCGCGCGGCGTTTCGCGGTCGAGCAGCGCGATCAGTTTCTTGATCCGTTCGGCCTCCACCTCGCTGGCCAGAAGCACGATGCTGTTGGTGCGCTCGTCGGCCACGAACTTGACCGTCTGATCGTCCGGCGCGCCGGGGGCCCTGCGCACCCGCCCCCGTTCCTGAAAAACCGTGGTCAGCAGGGTGATCATCTTGTTGGCGTCGGCATACTCCAGGGGCACCACCACGATCTGGTGGCCCATACCGGTGACGTCGATGACCCGCAGGATACGCAGCAGGCGGTTGATATTGGATTCCACGTCGGTGACGATCAGCATGTTGGTGGGGACGTAGGACAGGATCACGCTGTTTTTGGAGACCATCGGGGTGAAGAGCTGCTTGATCTCGTTGGGGTCGGCGTATTTCAGCGGAATCAATTGGGTGATGACCCGGTCCTTGCCGGGGCCGGCCTCCTCCCGGATGCGGGTCTCGATGCTCTTGCTGCGGGCCTCTGGGGAGGGCACGATCTTGATGATTTCCCCCGAGGTGACGGTGGCATAGCCGTGGACTTCCAGCACCGACTCGAACACCTGATAGGCTTCTTCAATGGAGATTTTGGCCGGCGAAATGATCGTGACCTTGCCCCGCACGCGGTTGTCGACGACAAAGTTCTTGCCGGTCAGCTCGCTCATGAATTTGATGAAGACATTGATGTCCACATCGTTGAAATCGATGGCGACCATTTTTTCGGCGCCCTCCGGTGCCCCACCGGCCGCCGCGGCCGCCGGGGCATTGTCATCCAGGGCGCTGTGCACCGGCTGGCCGATGGGCAGCAACAGCAACAAACCGATCAGCAGCCATCCCCAGCTTCGGTTTTTGACGGGTCCATCAAACCGGCCGAATCCGTTCATAACTCTCTTTCATTGAGGTTCATGGCAGGCGCTGCGCCACCGGTTCATTCCACCTGAAAATTCAGGGTGGTGGGCCGGCCGCGGCGGTTGAGCTCCAGGCTGAGCCCAGTGCCGGAGGTCAGCCTTTCGAAAATCACCCCCAGCTGCTCCGCCGATCGGACCGGCTCCCCGTCGATGGCGGTGATCACATCCCCGTCGCGCAGACCCAGGCGCCGAAAAACCGACCGCGGCTGAATACCCGTCAGGACCAGACCGTCGGGCCCTCCTTCGGTCTGATGGGGCTGCAGGGTCAGGTCCTTGAGAGGGTCCTCGGTCTGGCCCAGCATGGCCTGGAGCATGGCGGGCCGCAAGCGGATGGTCTGCGGCCGGGGGACCGGCGGGGCCGTGGGCGACGGCATGCCGGCCCGCAGGTCGGGTCCCTCGCCGCCCACCCCTTCGGACATCGGCCGTGGGGCGGGGCCCCGTCCGCTGGGAACTTCCTGCATCTGCAGGATCTCGTCGCGGTCTTCGACCTCCAGGACCACTTTTTCCCGCAGGATCATCTTAAGGGTGGCACTTTGGACCGCGTCCCCCACCCGGTAGAGGTTCTGCCGGCGGCTCTGGGAATCCTCGATGACCGCGAAGACCTCCGGGCCTTGGCCCGAAACCGTGCCCCAGAGCTTGAGCTTGAGCTGGGTTTCCTTGAGGGCCTCGATGTCGATGGCCGGCTCCGCCGGGGTTTGGCCCCCGGTTTCAATCCGGAACAGGTTGCGCTCGGCGATCGCACGGTACCGGGAGAGCGGCGGCCTGGGGGGCGCTTTTTCGGCCGGCTTCGACGGCGTGACCTCTGGGTCCTGCGGCGGTGTCTGGTCCTGCCTCGTCGGAGCCACCTGTTTAAAAATGGCGAAGCCCAGATAAACCCCGCAGGCGATCAGGACGACCGACAGTAAAGTGGCCAAATTTTTAAAGCTCATGAGAATCCGGGTTCCCGAGAAGGCCGCACACCCCCCGGCCATCTCCCTGGCTCGGCCTCATCCGGGGGGCCTGCGAAACGGCTGCGGTTTGGAACGGCCTCCATTTCAAGATCGGCCAGCCGGGTCGCCCACTCCAGTTTCCGGGCATCGGACTAACGGAAAACCATGGGGCCGAGCACAACAGCAGCAGGCGGCCGCACCCAAACCGTCGCCGTGCATCAAATTTCCAACGTCTCCACCTGCAAGACGGCCGTCAGCATTTCGGCGGCCTTGCCGGTCTTGGTGACCGAGAGCCGTTTGACCGCCACCAGGTTGGGCGAGGTTTCGATGCGGTAAAGATACCCGCTCAGCTGCTCCAGGTTGACCCCCTGGAGCTTCATCTCCACCAGCGAAAGCTTGTAGGGGCCGTCCGGCTGATCGACGCTGGAGGGCTTCATGTAGGTGATGTTGGCCTTGATGCCGCTCTCCCCGGCCAGCCGGTCCAGGAAGGAAAAGAGTGTGAAGGACTTCTCGCGCCGGGCGAACTCCTTTTCAAAAAGCGCCCCCTGCCGACGCAGGGCTTCATACTCGGCCTGCAGGGCGCGGATCTCCGCCAGGCTCTGGGTCCTGGCGGCAATGGCGCGCCGCAGCTGCTGACGCTTGCTGAGAAAAGGCGCCACCGCGAAGTACCACAGCGCCAGCAGGCAAACCCCCGCCGCAACCGCCGAGACGACGGTCTTTTCGCGCTTGTTGAGCTGAATCCCCAAAGTCATCCCCCCCGCGTGGCCGGTGCTTACCAACCTGTCGGAGAAACACCATTAGCTTAAAGTTGATGATGCGTTAAAAGTCGAAAACCAGACGGTTTCGAAAAAAGTCCAAGTTCAAGGCGCGCAAATCTCAGCGGCGTGAGGCGTACTCCTGTACGCCGCAGCGACTTCGAGATGCGGCGCAACGCGGAAATTGGGCTTTTTGCGGGACCGTCAAAGTTGAACTTTAAGTTTGAACCGTATGCGGTTGTCACTCTTTTCCATGGTGGCCGAACTGATGGTGACCCCCTTGAAGCCGGCCTGCCCCTCCAGCCGGTTTTTGATGTCGTCAACGGTGTTGAAGGTGTCGGTGCTGCCGGAAAGGAGCACGCTGTCGGGGCCGATCAGCAGCTGGGTCAGCTCGATGTCGGTTTCGGCCGGAATCAGCGTGCTGAGAGCGTAGAGAATATCGATGTTGCGCGGTATATCGGTGCCGTCTCCCGGAAGAAAAAGCGTTTTTTTCAGATCGGCGAGCTTCACCCGCATCTGCTGCAGCGGATCGACGACCCGGGTGACCTCGGGGAAGGTGGCCCGGAAGATGGCGGTGATTTCCGCATCCAGAGCGCTGCGCCGCTGGTTCAGACGATAGACCTCCAGCCCGAGATTCGCGGCCCCCAGCAGCAGGACAACCAAGGCCAAGGCCCCCAGCCGCATCAGGGTGGTGCGGTGTTCGACCCACTTTCTGCGGGGCGCAAAGGCCCCCCGGCGGAAATTGAGGACCGCCCTGCCGCCGGTGCCCGCCAGGGCCAGCGCCAGGGCCCGGTCAAAACGGCATGCCTGCCAGTCTTCGCTGGCCGCTTCCGGCAGCAGTCCGGCTACGTTTTGCCCCAGATCCAGCGGCGCCACCGGGATGCCAAGCTCCGCGGCGATCTCCGCCTGCAGGGCCGTCCCGGCGCTGCAGGCACCGGTCAGCAGCGCCCGCGCCGGACGGAAGTCCTCCGGGCTGAGGCCTTCCAGCGCCGCCAGCGCCCGCCCCACATGGCTGCCGATATCCCCGGCGGAAACACCGTCGCCGGTGCTGAAGGGATAGATCAGGTGGAGTTTACCGGCCATCAGGGCGGTCACCTGACCCTGCCCGGCGCCGATATCGATCAGCAGCAGATGGTCGTCGGCGCCTGCCCGCTCGACGAGGCAGCGGGCCACCGCAAACCCGCCGGCGCTCACGGCTTCGGGCGCCAGACCGGCGGCCGCCAGGGCCGCCAGGCTCTCGCCCAGCTGGTCGCCGTGCACCACGCCGGCCAGCAGGCGGGTCTGCTCGGCGGTGTGCACCCGGTAGAAGTCCATCACGGCCTGGTCCACCGAAAATGGCAGGCTGGCCTCGAGTTCAAACGGCAGGACCTGCCGAATTTTGCGCTCTTCGGTAAACGGCAGGGTGAGGTTACGATAGGAAACGAGCCCGTCGGGCAGGCCGGCGATGCAGTCGCTGCCGGCGATGTCCAACTTTTCGCCGATCTCGGCCAGGGCGCGGGTCAGGGCCTCGGCCGAATCTTCCGCCGGCGCCAGCGCTGCGGCCGCAAAACCCATCAGCTGCGCGCCTTTCAGCCCGCTTTTGAGCACAACGGCGGAAACGCCGTCGCGGCGGATATCGAGCCCGAGAATCGTTTTGCTCATCTGTTTGGCAGCATTCCCGTCCGGGGTCCAGTCTAGGGGCCTCGGCAAAAAATAATTCCACATCTTACCGGTCTTTTGGCCCGCCCTCTGCGTTACATCCGCCGGCACATATCTCGATATGCGCCGACGAATGTGCCTTGATGACGAACCAAAATCCTTCGCCATATTGTGGAATTATTTCTTGCCGCGACCCTAATCCTGCCCCTTATAGGCTAATTTTTGCGCCAGCTCAAGACCTTGCAGTGCCAGCGGCCGCTTGCGGGGAGTTTTTCGCGCCGCACCACGGCGCTGACGGTGGTCTCTACCTCCCGCAGGACGGCCTTGGACCGGATGCGGAAAAGGTCGCTGGAGACGGTGATCAGCCCCGGTGAGAGGGTCACGCCGGCCAGACCGGGAACGCTCTGATACCAATTGGCCAGCGACAGGTCGTGCAGGAACATCTCGTTGTCGGCCTGCAGCCGGTGATCGGCGATGGCCTGGGCCAGCTCGGCGTATTCGGCCGGCAGAAGCGCCCGCAAAACCGGCAAGGCGGCGGTGTTGATGTTGACTTTGCCGTCAAAGCCGCCGGGGCTTTGGGCGGTCGCCGGGCCGCCGTGAACCGTCAGATATTCTGCGATCCCCGGAAGATCTCCAAGACCATAGTAGAGATCGGGGCTCACGCCCTTGACCCGCAGCAGCTCTTCGAGCCCGGCCAGCGGGGCGTTGCGCGCGCTGTAGGGTGGATCCAGGCTCTCGTAGTAGTCGGACTCGGCACCGGAGAGACCGGTGGTGGCGTCCTCGTCGCCCGCGTCGATCCAATCCTTGAGAGCGCTGATGATGGTGGTGGTCAGATTGAGCTCCTCGAAAACCGGGTCCTTGACCTCCAGGGCCGCGTACTCGGCGATGATCGGCCGCAGGAAGCGGTCCAGCAGCATCTCCTGCTCGGGGTTGAAGTCCCGCCCGCCGGGCTGCACCACCAGGGCGTTAACCTGGATGCGGGCGCGCTCATCGCTGATTTCAAGCGTTACCCGGCCCTCGTCGAAGGGAATTTCTTGCAGCGCCTCGGCCAGCTTTTCGGGGCTCGCCCAGTCCTCCTGGATGGAGTCCGCGCGGGTTTCCAGCTTGTCCTTGATCAGGAGCGCCATGGCGGCGTGAACCCCCGCAACGGCCGCCTGCTCGGCGGCAAACCGGTCCCGGCCGGCGGCCGCGGCGATCACCGTGGCGCGCATCCGGCGGTTGAGTTCGAGCCCGGCAGTCACCACTGCCGTGATCACCGTCAGGGTCACCAGCAGCGCCATGCCACGCTCACCGGCGAAACCCGACCAGCGGCGGCGGGGCCGCGCGCCAAAAGGACTCATCGGCTTTTCTCCCTGAAGACCGGCAGCGCCACCCGGGTTTCGAACACCCGCCCCCCGTTCTCGTCGCCGATCTCGATCCTGACGCCCACGGCCACCGGAGTGGCGAACCCGGTTTCGGCCGCGTCCGAATCCCAGCTTTCGTGGGCTTCGCCGGCCTCGTCGAAGAAGGTACAGGTCATTGCCCGCAGGTTTTCGCAGAGGACCGGGTCGGCCGGGCTCTCCTCGAACTCGGGGGCGGGGTCCAGGCGGTCCGAGCGCCGCAGCACTATGCTGCCGTCGGGCGCCTCGGCGGGGTAGTAGACGATCCGGGCGATGCCGCCCCCGGAGGATCCATCCAGGGGCACGTGGGCGTGGCTGGTGAAGCGCAGGCGGGCCAGAGCGGCAGCCCCGCGGTCGACCCCCTCCCCCACCACCCGGTAGGGGTCGGCCGCATCGCTGGCGGTGGGCGGTGCGTAAGCCGGCCGCTGGGCGACGTGGATCTGGCCGAGATCGGAGGCCATGCGGTCCAGGCAGCGCCTGGCCATCTCGTGCAGCGCGGCATCGGCCTGGATGTGCTCGCCCCTGGAGAAAACCGAGTTGAAGGAGCCGAAGATGGTGGTCACCACGATGGCGAAAATGAAAATCGCCACCAGGACTTCCAGCAGGGTGAAGCCGCCGCCGGCCGCAGCGGGCAGCACGCACCTGCCCGTGGCCGAAGGTTGCGGCCGGGGTTCAGGGGGTGGCGATGTCGACGTCACTGCCATAGTAGCGGTAGGTCCTGAGGGTGAAAAGGCCGCCGCCTTCCAAGGCCACGCTGAGATCGATGCGCATCAAATCCCGGCCGGGGCTTCCCAGGGCCTCGGCGCCGGAGGCCTCGACGCCGGCGCGCCAGGTGTAGCCGGGAAAGTCCGCACCGAAATCGCCCTCCCCGCCCCGCAGTTCGGCGGAATCGCTGCGCTCCAGTTCGGCCAGTTTAAGCCGGGCAAGCTGCGGCGCCACCGTATCGAAGCGGGCGATGCGGTCCATCAGGATCGACTGGGCGTAGAGGCGGTAGACGCTGACCAGCACCACCGCAACCAGCATCAGCGCCACCAGGACTTCCAGCAGCGAAAAACCGCCGGCGGAGAGGCAACGGGGGCCGGGACGTGGTTTGGTGGGGGAAGGTTCGCGCATAAAAAAAACGGCCGGGTGGGCGTGCGTGCCCGCCGCCCTGGTGTGGCCTGTCTGCCCGGATGGCGCCGCCCTGCGACGCGAGGCCCGGGAGCCTATTCGAAGGCGACCCTTTCCGGGAAGAGCTTGACGCCCGCCAAAAACGGCTCGATGCGAAAGGAAAACTCGCGGCCACCGTCATCCACGATGTGGATCAGGGCCATGTCCGAGAACTCCTGGGGGTAGAAGCGGATGACGGCCACGCCCTCCGTCTGGCGGCCGCCGGGATAGGCCACCTCTTGCAGACGGACGCCCCGCGGCAGGCGGTAAGCGGCATCTTCCGCGGCGGCCTGCAGGGCCGCGTCCATGGCCTCGTGGGTAACCCACAGCCGGCCGGCCGCCATGTCCAGGTGCAGGCTGAAGGTGGTCTGGGCCCGCACCGCCTCCTGCTGCAGGGTGCGCACCTGGGAGATGATCCAGCGCGCAGCACGCAGGGTGCCGTCGCTCAGAAGGTCGTTCTGCAGCCGGGGGGCCGCCACATAGAGCATCAGCGCCAGAAGACTCATCACCACCACGAGTTCCAGCAGGGTAAAACCCGACTCGCGGCCGCATCGCTCGCCCGGCAGCCCGGCAGTTATTGGATTTCCCAATTGTTGACGTCGGCGTTGATGCCTTCGCCCCCGGCCAGACCGTCGGCACCATAAGAGCTGAGGTCGAAGTCACCGTTGACGCCGGGGGAAAGGTAGACGAAATCATTGCCCCAGGGGTCTTTGGGCACCCTGTTTTTTTCGAGGTAGCCGCCCTCCCGCCAGTTGCGGGGGGTGGTGCCGGTCTCCGGGGCTTCCACCAGGGCCTGCAGGCCCTGCTCGGTGGTGGGGTAGACCCCGTTGTCCAGCTTGTAGAGCTTCAGCGCCGTTTCCAGGTTGGTGATGTCCACCCTGGCCTTGGTGATGCGGGCCTCATCGGTGCGGCCCACCAGCCTGGGGGCGATGATGGCCGCCAGGATGCCCAGAATCACGATCACCACCATCAGTTCGATCATCGTGAAGCCCTTGTGGTTCAAGTTCCGGCGAAAGATCCTTGGCATGCGTCCTCCCTAAAAATATGACCCTGGGCCGCGTCAGTTCAGCGGATCAGGGTGTTCATTTCGAAAATCGGCAGGCAGATGGCAAGCACGATAAACCCCACCACAATGCCCATCATTAAAATCATAACAGGTTCCAAAAGTGATGTCATCCGCAATATGGTCGCCTGGACCTCGTTTTCATACACGTCGGCAACCTTGTAAAGCATCGCTTCCAGCTGCCCGCTCTGCTCCCCGACGCTGATCATCTGGATCGGCAGATCGGGAAAGACCCGGGAGGCGGCCAGGGCGTTGCCGAGACCCTGCCCCTTGCCCACCTCGCGCGCGGCAGCCGCCACGGCATCGGCCAGGAGGACGTTGCCCACGACATTTTTGACGATTTCAAGCGCCGAGAGCAGCACCACCCCGTTTTCCAGCAGCGAGCCCAGGGTGCGGGAAAAGCGCGCCACGGCCATCTTGCGCACCAGAGCGCCGACCGCCGGAAGCCGCAGCAGGGTGCGGTCGATCAGAAACCGCCCCTTGGCGGTCTTGCCCAGCATGCGCACCAGGACCACCAGCCCGACCACGAACAGCAGCAGCAGCCACCAGCCGCTCTGGACCAGGGCGCTTAACCGGATCAGAAAGCGGGTGGGCGCCGGCAGCACCTGGTTCATGTCGGAAAAAATCGCCGTGATGCTGGGGACGATGTAGGTCAACAAAAAAAAGAGCACCAGAAGCCCCACGGCCAGCATCAGCAGCGGATAGGTCATGGCCGAGCGGATCCGGTTTTTGAGCTCCTCCTGTTTTTCGCCGATTTCCGCCAGGCGGTCTAAAACGATCTCCAGGGTCCCGGAGGTCTCACCAGCCCGCACCATGTTGATGAAGAGCGTGGAAAAGGTGCCGGGGTAGCGGGCCAGCGCCGCGGCGAAGCTGCTCCCGGCGACCACCGAATCCTTGATTTGGGCCAGGATGCGGTTGAAGGTGTGCGAACGGCCCTGGGAGAGCAGGGTGTCCAGGGCCGGGACCAGGGGGAAGCCGGCCCCCAACAGGGTGGCCAACTGCCGGGTCAGCATCGCCGCCTCGGCCGGTCGGATGCGCCGCCGCCGTCGGCCAAAGGAAAAGGGCTGCCGCTCGGGCTTGACCTCGCCCGCCCTGGCTTCGTGCACGCTGACCGGAAAAATGCGCGCCGCGCGCAGCTTCTGGCGGGCCGCGGCGGCGCTGTCGGCGTCGATGATGCCGGAAACCTTCTTGCCGCTGGCGTCCAGCGCACTGTATTCGAAAACGGCCATAAGCCTGACCTGTCGCTTGCCGGGCCCGGGGCGGCCCCCCGCCGGGGGTCGGCGCCCGTCCCGGTCTCAGCGGCGTGGGCTTGACCCCGCCCGGCGGGGTTCAGAGGGCGCTCTTTACGCGTGCCTGGGCCTTTTCCAGGGCCCCCAGATCGTCGATGCCCATGGTTTCGGTTTCATCCTCGGCCACCAGATAGCCCACTGCCCGGCCGTCGGCCACCATGAACTCGATCAGATCGGTGATGAAGAACTCCTCGATGGCCGTCATCCGCCCGTCGACCAGCTTGTGGACCGTCTGCGGGCGGGAGGACAGAACGGGCAGGTAGGCCAGCAGGGCCTCCCGGGTGACCGCGTAGATCCCCGAATTGCAGATCGATAGCGCCGCCGCCCGCTCGGCCGGGTAGTCCTTCCAGTACTTCCACTCGGTGATCCGCCGCACCCTGCCGGCCTCGATCTCCAGCACCCCGTACTGCTTGCGGTCCACCGGCCGGAAGCCCAGCACCACGAGATCGTTCGCGTCCAGGGCCTGCACCAGGCGGGCGTAGGTTTCGCTGCGAACGAAAGGCACATCGCCCATGGTGATGATGAATCGGCCGCAGGCCAGCCTCTGGATCTGGGGCAGCGCAGCCAGGATGGCGCCGCCGGTGCCGTTCAGCACCGGCTGCTCGCAGTAGGCCACCGGCAGGCCGCGGGTGGCGGCGATCACGTCCGCCTTGCAATGGTTGACGATCAGCACCTTGGGGCCTGTTGGCAGGTGCGCGAGCAGGTGCAGCAGGATGGGGCGGCTGCCGCAAAAGGGGGTTTCGCCGGCAACCAGCGGCAAGAGCGTCTTGTTGCCGGCATAACCCTGCATCCGGCTGCCGCGCCCGGCCGCCATGACGATCGATGCCACATCCTGCGGGGTGGGGTCTGTTGGGGTCATCTCAAACCTCTGCGGGGTGCCGCTATGACACCGCGTCGGGCCCTGAGCCGGTTCAGGCGGGCCGGTTGTGACGCACGATATCATCCTCGCCCAGGTAGCTCCCGGTTCGGATCTCGATCAGCTCCAGGGTGATTTTCCCGGGGTTTTCCAGGCAGTGGCAGACCCCCAGGGGAATGTAGACCGATTCGTCCTCTTTGATCAGGAGCGTCTCCGCGCCGCGGGTCACCAGGGCCGTGCCGCTCACCACCACCCAGTGCTCGGCGCGGTGGTAATGCTCCTGCATGACAATTTTGCCGCCGGGCTTGACGATGATCCGCCTGGCCTCGAAGCGCGGCCCCGCCACCATGGCTTCCGAAAAGCCCCAGGGCCGGTAAGCGCGCCGGTGGACCAGGGCTTCAGGCCGTTTGCAGGCCTTTAGGGTATCCACCAAAGCCTTGACCTCCTGCACGCGCCGGCGCGGCGCGATCAGCACGGCATCGGCGGTCTCCACCACGATGTGGTCAACCAGCCCCACGGCGGCCACCAGCCGGCTGGTGGCCTTGAGATAGGAATTCTGGACGTCGTGCACCAGCACGTCGCCGTGGATCACGTTTTGGGCGGCGTCCTTGGGGCCCACCTGCCAGAGGGCCTCCCACGAGCCCAGGTCGTTCCAGCCGGCGTCCAGCGGCACCATCACACCGCGGTCGGTCTTTTCCATGACGGCGTAGTCGATGGAATCGCTGGGGCACGCGCTGAAGGCCGCCTCGCCCAGCCGCGTGAAATCCAAATCCTCGCACCCCTCGGCGACCGCCTGGCGGCAGGCGGCGACCATCTCGGGCGCCAGCCGCTCCATTTCGGCCAGCACCTGCCCGGCCCGGAACATGAACATCCCGCTGTTCCAGCAGTAGGCGCCCGAGGCGACGTAGGCCGCGGCGGTGGCCGCATCCGGCTTTTCCACGAAGGCCGCGATTTCCAACGCCTCGAAGCCGTCTTCGACCAGCCGCTGGCCCTTGCGGATGTAGCCGTAGCCGGTTTCCGGCGACCGCGGCAGCACCCCGAAGGTGATCAGGTGGTCGCGGCGTGCAAAGTGCTCGGCGACGGTCAGTGCTGCGTGCAGCCGGTCCACCCGGGCGATGAAGTGATCGGCCGGCAGCACCAGCAGCAGCGGGTCCTCGCCCGGCCCGGTGGCCTTGACGGCGGCCACCGCCACGGCCGGGGCGGTGTTGCGGCCCACCGGCTCGAGAACGATGGCCCTGGGGGTCACGCCGATCTCACGCAGCTGCTCGGCGGCCATGAACCGGTGGTGCTGGTTGCAGACCACGAGCGGGGCGCCCAGCCCGGGATAGGCGCCAAGCCGCAGGACGGTATCCTGAAGCATGGTGCGCTCGCCCACCAGGTCCAGCATCTGCTTGGGGTGGAGGGCCCGTGACAGCGGCCAGAGGCGGGTGCCGGAGCCGCCGGCCAGGATGACGGGGACGATCATGGGACTCTTCTCAAAGTTTGAGTTTCGGGTGTCAGATGTAGCCGCTTTTGCCCAGGGCCACCAGGATCTCCTGGGCCGACTCGTCGGGGGTCAGGCTGCTGGTGTCGATCCGGACCTCGGGATTGCGCGGCGCCTCGTAGGGGTCGTCCACCCCGGTAAAGCCCTTGATCAGGCCGGCGCGGGCCTTGGCGTACATCCCCTTGCGGTCGCGGCCCTCGCAGACCGACAGCGGGGTGGCCACGTGCACCTCGAAAAACCCGCCGTAGGCCTCGATGGTCGCCCGGATCTCCTCGCGGGTGTTTTCGTAGGGGGCGATCGGCGCGCAGATCGCGATCCCGCGGTTTTTGGTGATTTCGCTGGCCACGAATCCGATCCGGCGGACGTTGATGTCGCGGTGTTCCTTGGAAAAATTGAGCTCGCTGGAGAGGTTGTGGCGCACGATGTCGCCGTCCAGCAGAGTAACCGGGCGGTCGCCGATCTCCAGGAAGCGGGAGTAGAGGATCTTGGCGACGGTGGATTTGCCCGCCCCGGAAAGACCGGTGAGGAAAACAGTGAAGCCGTTTTGGCGCGGCGGCGGATAGGCCTTCTGAAGCTCCGTCTTGACCTCCGGGAAGGTCATCCAGTCGGGGATGCGCCGCCCCTTGCGGATGCGTTCGCGGATGTCGGAACCGGTGAAGAAAAGCGTCTGGGTGCCCGCCGGCACCTCGGAGACCGAGCGGTATTCGTCCTCGAAGGGCAGATAGACCATCTGCGGGAAGGGCAAGATGGCGACCCCCAGCTCCTCGGAAAAGCGTTCGGTCAGGGCCGGTGCGGCATCGGGGGCGTAAAACGAGCGCCCGTTGCGGTCGTCGCCGGGGCTGCCGTGGTCATGGCCGATGATGAAGTGGCTGCAGCCGAAATTCTTGGCCAGAATCAGGTCCAGCAGCGCGTCGCGCGGCCCGGCGAGGCGCATCGCAAGCGGCAGCAGGCTGAGCAGAAAAGACTCGGGCGGGTAGTGATGGCTGATGGCCCGCAGGCAGCGAACGCGGGTGTAGTGGTCGAAGTCGCCCGGCTTGGTCATCCCCACCACCGGCAGGATCAACAGGTTGGCTTTGGCGCGCTGCATGGCCTCCAGGGTCATCTCGAAGCCCGGGCGGTGAATCGGGTGGCGCGTCTGATAGCCCACCACCCGTTTCCAACCGAGTTTGCGGCACACCGCGCGGACCTCGGCCGGGGTCAGCCGCAGTTGTTTGAAGTCGAAATGAAGCGGTGCGCTGACGACTTCCAGGCTTCCGCCGATGTAGTAGTCCGCGCTGTTTTTGAGCAGGCGCTGGACCCCGGGGTGGGTCGGGTCCTGGGTGCCGTAGACCTTGAAGGCCTCCTTGTCCCGCGCCAGGGGCCATATATCGGCGACGTGCATGACCGCCAGCAGAAAACCCTCCGGGTCGCGCAGGGCCACGGACTGGCCGGCTTCCAGGGAGCGCGCCTGGGTTTCGGGTATGTCCAGGCAAACCGGAACCGGCCAGAGGGTGTCGTCCTGGAGGCGCATGCGGTCAAGCACCGACTCGTAGTCGCTGCGGGTCATGAACCCGCGCAAGGGTGAGAAGACACCGGTCGCCAGCAGCTCCAGATCACAGAGCTGGCGCTCGTTGAGGGTGATGTCGGGCAGCTTGAGGGCGATTTCCTTGAGAATCGCCGCCCGATCGTCGTCCACCAGCAGGTTGATCAGTTCACCGCCGTGGGGGGCCGCGCCGCAGGCCGCGGCGTTTGTAAGGGAATCCTTCATGTCCATCCGCTTCATCAGCATTGACGGTTCCGCAAAAAGCCCAATCTCTGCGTTGCGCTGCATCTCGAAGTCGCTGCGGCGTACAGTAGTACGCCTCACTCCTCGAGATTTGCGCGCCTTGAACTTGAACTTTTTTCGAAACCGTCTTGTTTTTGACTTTTTACTGCTTCATCAGCATGGGTTGCGGACCTGGTCCTTGATGCGCTTGACGTGCCCGCGCCCCAGGCCCTTGACTTCGCAGCCGAGTTCGAAATAGCGCCGGATGCGGTCGTCGTCCAGCATGCCGAAACAGTCGACGATCGCCGCCGGCCCACCGATCATGGCCACGACTTCATCGGGGTCCAGATCGCGGTAGGCCTGGTGCCGCACGGCCAGCACGACGGCATCGGCGCCCTGCAGGGCCTCATCCAGCGATTTGGAGACGCGGGTGTGGGCGAGCTTCTCCTGGTTGCGGAAGAAACGGGCCAGCGAATGGCCCGGCGCCGGGTAGCTGTCTTGCTTTTCCAGCTCCCACCAGTGCTGGACGTAGGGGTCGTGGACCTCGACGTCCCCGCCCATCTCGGTCAGTTTGCGCACGATCACCTCCGAGCCGCTGTAGCGCGTGTCGCCCACATCTTCGCGGTAGGAGGCGCCCAGCACGCTGATCTTGGAGGCCGCCACGATCCTGCCCATGTTGCGCAGGGCGTCGCGCACCAGCTGGGCCACGTGCAGCGCCCGGGTGTCGTTGATATCGATGGCCAAGGGGGTGATCTTGAAGATGTCGTCTTCGAAACCCATCAGGGTGTTGTAGGCCCAGACCCCCAGCCCGCCGTCCTTGGGCAGGCAGTAGCCGCCGATGCCCGGACCGGGGAAGATCATGTTGGCGTGGGTCGGCCGGACCTTGATGGCCTCGGTCACCTTGGTGAGGTCCACGCCGTTGCGCTCGGCGAACAGGCTCCACTCGTCCAGGAAGGCGAGAATTGTCGCGCGGTAGGAGTTCTCCACGATCTTGCAGGTTTCGCTCTCGATGGGGCGGTCGAGCACCGTCAGCGGGAATTCTTCGACGTTCAGGATCTCGGAGAGAAAGGTGGTCACCCGCTCGCGCGCCGCGGGGTTGATGCCGCTGCAGACCCGCCAGAAATCGCGGATCGAGGCCACGTAGTTGCGGCCGGGCATGACGCGCTCGAAGGAGTGGGTCAAAAGGGGTTCCACACCGCTCAGCCCGCGCTGCTCGAAGGCCTTCTTGATGATCGGGTAGGCCACGTATTCGGTGGTCCCCGGCGGCACGGTGGTTTCGATCAGGACCATGCACTCGGGGCCGATCTTCTCGCCGATGACCTTCAGGCTGGCCTCCAGGGCGGCGATATCGGCATGCCCCTGGCGCACATTGCCGAAAGTCTGCTTGTGGTAGTCGCACTGCACGTCCACCACGACCACGTCGGCCAGCTTGAGGGCCTCGTAGGTGAAGGTCGCGGTGAGGGTTTTCTTCTCCAGAACGCAGCGCCGGATCAGGGGCGCCACCTCGGGGTCTTCGGCCTCCACCGGCGCCACGCCGCGATTGAGATAGGGGATTTTCCAGAAGGAGCGGCTGGAGGGCCGTTGCATGCCGATTACGAACTTGCCGGGCTGACCGGTCTTGCGGTCCACGGAATCGGCGATCACCCCGGCCATGACCGCCCCCACGAAGCCGACGCCCATCACCACGACGATTTCACGGCCCTTGGCGCGCTCCTCTGCCGTGAGCGCCGCCAGACGCTCCCACTCACTCTGGTAGTCCGCCGCGCCGGGCAGCGGGAAGGTCTCGCCGGCGGGGCAGACCGAAAAGGATTCTGGCGCCGTTTGCGCATCTGCAGGACTATCGGTTGTGCGGTCTGACATGGGGTGCGGCTCCTTTCAACTCACTGTGAATTGCCGGCCGGCGGCGTTGTCTTAGACGGACGGTGCGGCCCGGCCGCAAAAAACCAGGGGTTCAGCAGATCCTGCTTGTTGTAGACCAGCGGCCGGCCCGTTTCCTGGGCCACCACCGAACCGCCGCTGGCGGTCACGATGGCCTGGCCGGCGGCCGTGTCCCACTCCGAGGTGGGGCCGAAGCGCGGGTAAATATCCGCTTTTCCCTCGGCCACCAGACAGAATTTGAGCGAGCTGCCGGCGGAGATGAATTCAATCGCAGCGTGGCGCCGGCGCTGGTCCTCGACAAAGCGTGCCAGCTCCCCGGTGCCGTGGGAGCGGCTGCCGGCGATGGTAAAGGCCGCCCCGGGAACCCCGGCCAGGGGCAGCCGCCGGGCGTCTTGCAAAAACGCCGCCAGCGTTACGGGGCCATCCAGGCGGGCATCGGTGCCGCAGTCGAGGCCGTTCAGTTTGAAGGCCCCCATCTCCCGCTGGGCGAAATACAGGGTCCCGGCCACAGGGACATAGATAACCCCCAGAACCGGGGTCTTGTTTTCCACCAGGGCGATGTTGACCGTGAATTCATCGTTACGTTTGACGAACTCCTTGGTGCCGTCCAGGGGGTCCACCACCCAGAGCGTGTCCCAGGCCGAACGCGTCTGCCAGGGGATCTCCCGGCCCTCCTCGCTGAGCAGCGGCAGCCCCAGGGGTTTCAGGGCGGCGCTGATGATCCGGTGCGCGCGCTCATCCGCCAGGGTCAACGGGGTGTGATCGGCCTTGTCCGTGACCTGGAAATCGGTGTGGTAGACTTCCAGGATCGCCTGGCCGGCCAGGCCCGCGGCCCGGATGGCTTCGGCCAGGTATTTGCGGTAGCGTTCAGCGCTCATGCCCACTCCTGAGATAAGGATGCTGCCACAGCAGCGGGGGTCCCCCGCCGCTAGCAGCCGAGAATTTCAAACCGCTTTTAAGGTGATTGGCCCGAAAAATCAACCACTGCCGTTTGGCCGGGTGCGCCTGCGAGGGCCGGGGCGTCCCCGGAGCCGCCGGCAAACGGCCCGGGCTCAGAAACGGGCGGCCGCTTTTGAATGCCCCAATGCCTGCGCCTGTGGAAAATTGGCACGCATGACCTCAGGGTCACCCTGCAGCAGCCGCAATCGCCCCAGGCCATAGTAGTACAAGCCGCCGGTGGGTGCAACCCGCGGGAAACGGTGGGTGGCCTCGCCGGCCGCCGGCACAGGCGCGATCTTGAATGTCCGGACCGGCGGCTGCGGGTCCCCGAACGGCGCAAGCCGCTCCAGGGCCTGCCAGGCCATGGGGCCCACCAAGGCCAGCAACAGCAGCGGCGGCAGGATGAAGCCCGCCGTGCTGGTCGCCAGAATGCCCGCCTTGGCACCGCTTCCGGGGGTGAACCGGACCCCGCCACGCAGGCTTTTGAGGTTGTCATACAAGACGGCGTTGTAGAAGAGGATCAGCGGGAGAAAGACCAACGCCAGGAGCGGGCCGGCCAGCGGCACCAGGAGCAGCAGCGCGTAAAGCCCCCAAATGAAGACGATCCGGAAAAACACCGCGAACCAATGCCCGCGGACGTATTCGCGGCTTTCCAGGAGCGCACCCATCCCGCGGCTGCCGCCGTCTGCCAGGACAAAGGGCGCAAAATAAAACCAGACCGAAAAAAGCACCCACGGAACGACCAGGAAGGCGGCGCCGGTCATGACAAACCCCAGCAGCAGGGAAATCCAGATGGTCGAAAGGACTTTGCCGCGGGCATCCGAGAGGCACGCGCCCAGGCTGAAGCGGGGCTTAACGACGGCGATCAGGGCGGCCGTGGCGCCCCAGTTGAACAGCCAGACCAGCGCCAGTACGCCCAAAAAAGCGGCGGCGGCGGCGGCCGCCAGGCGCTGCTGGGGAACCAGGCGGGAGGCGAAGTGCCCCGCGGCCCAGAAAGCGCCGCCCGCCGTGGCGCAGGCCAGAAGGGTGACGCAACCGATTCCGATGAGGTGCCAGATCCGCTTGCGATAACAGCCTATAGCCACCTTCAGCTGGGTGCCGAAGCCGTACAGGGCCGGGGGGGGCTGCATCGCTGAAATTCCTTCCATGGGGGGCATGGGGCGTCGATCCGATCTTCAGGGGGTCTTCAACAGGGTGCCGCATGCCACTCCATCGGCAGATCGGCGACTTTCTTTACCCCGGGTGGGGGTGGGGATTCTGCGGGGGTCAACCGGGCGGTATGAAAACCGGTCGGGGGCACGGAGATGGATTGTCGACAACACCCCCTGACGGCCCGACAGGGGGCGGCGGCAGCGCGGGGGCCTAACGCGGCGGGGACCGGTCGGGGCCCCTGCCGCCACCGATGTATTGGGCGGCGGGATTCCGGGATGGGGTCGGTGGGCCTGGCGCTTCTGAAGCTGCCGGGATCGGTCGCCGCCGGCCCACCCTCATCCCGGCTATTTGCCGGAGCCCACCGTAAGCCGCTGGCCGGGCTGGATGACCGCCCCTTTGGCGAGACCGTTCATCCGCATCAGCTGGTCGACGCTCAGCCCGTAACTGCGGCTGATGCCGTATAGCGTCTCGCCGGCTTTGACGGTGTGCGTCTTGACGGTCTTTTTGGCCGGGGCCGCGGCGGTTTTCTTGGGGGCCGCCTTCGGGGCGGCGGCCTTGGGCGCCGCTGGGGCAGGGGGCGGGGTTCTGGGCGTGTTTTCGATTTTTTCCAGCCGCTCTGTGATCTGGTCCATGCGCAGGTTGGAAAAGGCCTCGAAGCGGTCCAGGCGCGCCAGTAGGGTGTCGATGGCGTTGCCTTTTTCCACCAGTTGCGCCACCACCGGCTCCTGCCCCTCCACCCCGGCCAGCCGTTGTTCCAGCTGCTGCAACTGCGCCCTCAGGGGCTCCAGCTGCCGGTCGATATTGCCGCCCCGCGGGGTGAACAGGATCAGCAGCAGAATCACGACAGCCGCCGCGCCGGCGGCGATCAGCACCACGGGGTTGAGCTGGCCGAGGGACTTCAGGCTGAATTTTCCCCGCTCTTCGTCGCCCAGCGGGGAGTACGGGGGCTCATCGACGTAGTCGCTCCCCGGTTCACGTTCATCCCCGCGCTGCTCGATATCATCCTTCCATTTCATTGCGAACCTCCCCTCAGCACCTCGTAGGTTTTCCCCTGAAAGCGGGATTTTGGACGTGTTTCTGAATCAGCGGCAGGCGCCGCTTCCACCAGCCGGCGCGACGTCTCAGGGTGGCGGCGGCGAACGCCGGGCTGACCCATCAGCGCCATTGCCCCCCGTTCCTGTTTCGACCGGTGTTTGGCGGTCACCATAAATCATCTGGCCGGGCGACTTCAAGCCCTAACGTGATTGCAGTTGACGGATTTTTCCGATTGGTGTTAGGGAAACACGGTCGGCGGAAGGCAAACCGGCCTTCCCGGGAGGCGGTGCCACCCGCACCGCTTCTCCGGCTGTCGCAGAAACTTCCACAAGGAGCAGCGGCGTGGGACGCAGGCTGTGGCGATGGGTGATGCTGTGGGCGCTGGCAACGGCGGCCTTGACCCTCACCGGTGAGGCCCTGGCGGGGGGAGCCATCGTGTCAAACCGCCTGGGGATGCGCCTGGTCTACATCCCGCCCGGCAACTTCGAGATGGGCAGCCCGCCAACCGAAAAAGGCCGCAATCCCGACGAGGCGCGCCACACGGTCACCCTGACCCGCGGCTTTTACCTTGGCCAGACCGAGGTGACCCGGGCCCAGTGGCGGCAGCTGATGGGCGGCGACCCTTCAGGAGGAGACGGCTGCGGCCCGGACTGCCCGGTGACCCAGGTGTCCTGGGAGGAGTGCCTGGCGTTCATCGCCCGGTTAAACGCCCTGGAGCAAACCCAATCCTACCGCCTGCCCAGCGAGGCGGAGTGGGAGTACGCCTGCCGCGCCGGGAGCCGGACGGCCTTCTCGGCCGGGGAGATCAGCGTGCTTCACTGCCAAAAGGACCCGGTACTGCAGGCCATCGGCTGGTATTGCGGCAATTCCGGCTTCGCCCCCAAGCCCGTGGCCCAAAAAGCCCCGAACGCCTGGGGCCTCTACGACATGCACGGCAACGTCCAGGAGTGGTGCCAGGACCGGGCCGCCTGGCGCGATCCGCTCAGTGGGCGCACCGGGGTTTTCACCGACACCTACCGCGGCAAGACCCTCGACCCCCTCTCCCTTGCCGGGGACCGGCGGGTGCTGCGCGGCGGCGCCTGGAACAGCAGCGCCCAGGACTGCCGCGCCGCCAAGCGCATCGTCTTCAAGCCCGTGCTGCGCCGGACCTACGTCGGTTTCCGCGTCGCCCGCAGCCGCTGAACGCCCGCAGCGCGCCGACCCGAATTTTCGGC
>JAJDNY010000165.1 GCA_022340425.1 Desulfobacteraceae bacterium
GAGGTCACATGACCGCGGCAAGCCTTAAGCCGGGTGACGTCGCCGGGTGGGGGCCTTTCAACGCCGATGGGCGTCCAACAGCGCATTGATCCAGTCGAGGTCGAAGGCATCGGGGTCGAAATCCTCCCCGACCCATTCCGTGCTCTCCTCGTGTTCTGGGTGTTGCGGGTCCTTCAAGGACTCCAGCAGCGCGTAGTATCCCCACAGGCCGCCGACGTCCTCGGGCGGGCAGGCCCCCTTGCCCTTGATGCACACCGGCAGCGCGGTCTCGGCATCGACGGGCAGGATCTTCTCCAGGGTAATCTGGTGCATCCAGCCGTCCCCGAAATCGTACTCGTAGATCATCGCGTCTTTTTCATGCCGCAGAATTTGAGCTAGCTTGACCTTGCGCTCGTCGCGAACCCCTTCCAGATCGAATTCGGGATCAGGGACCCCGTAGACGGCACCGTAAGCCGTGAACTGATGCAGATGGCTGTCGCTCCACCCCATGACGGTTTGCAGGACATCATGCAATTCCGCCAGGGTCATGCCACTGTCAACCAGGAAACGACGCCATATCGGGGGTTTGGCACCTTTAAGGGCGACCTTCAGTTGATACGTTTTTTGGGGTTTCTTCGCCATGGATACATTCCTTTCGTGGGTGCCGGCCCCCCACACGCGCACAGCGCGGCACGGGACCCGGCAAAAAGGGTCGGCCAAAGGCCTCCCGGGGCGGGGGCCGCATGTTAAAATCAGCTTACAACGGATCCTGGGGTTCGGACAACCGATCGCAATTGACAGCCGCCCGATTATGGGACATATATCGAAACTGACCGGGCGATGCACAGCCCGCCCATCCTGTCCAAAGGAGCAGCCCATGACGACGGTTCGCATTCTCTGCGACAACAGCATCGGTCGCCTGGATTTTTTGGGCGAACATGGCTTTGCGGCCTTGATCGAGCGCGAGCAGGGCCGTTTTCTGTTCGACACCGGCCAGGGCCTGACCCTGCCCCACAACGTCAAAGCGGCCGGGATCGATCTCCGGGACCTTCGGGCGGTGGTGCTCAGCCATGGGCACTACGATCACACCGGCGGGCTGCCCTGGGTCCTGCAGCACACCGGGTCGGTCAAAGTCGTGGCCCATCCGGCCCTCTTTGATCCCCACATGACCCGCCGCAGCGACGTTGCCGGCGGCAGCGGGCGTTTCATCGGGTGCCCGGCGACCCGGGCAGGGCTGGAGAGGGCGGGGGCCCGCTTCGAGTTCCACCCCGAGACCTGCGAGCTGGCGCCCGGCGTCTGGTTTGTCGCCGGCTACGCCCGCAACCCCGCCCAAACCCCCACCGACCCGCAGCTGGTGCTGCCCGGGGACGACGGCCCACAGCCCGACCCGATTGCCGAGGATGCCAGCCTGCTGCTGGAAACGGCCGCCGGGCCGGTGCTGATCCTGGGGTGCGCCCATGGCGGCGTGCTCAACATCCTCGACCACCTCGCCAGCCGGTTGGGGGTTTCCAGGCTGCACGCCGTCTTAGGCGGCACGCATCTCATGTTTTTCCCGCCCGAAAAGATCCAGGCGGTCATCCAGCGCCTGGAGGCCTGCGGGGTGGCCCAGGTGGGCGTCTCGCACTGCACCGGAAGGGATGCGGCCATGAGGCTGGCGCTGCACTTCGGCCCGCGCTTCAGCCACGCCGCCGCCGGCAGCGTCTTCGCCTTCTGAGACGGCGCGCCCTTCAGCCGGGAGGGCGGCCCGCAGCCGTCCCCGGTTGGCGTTTGAGCGCCCGGCGCCACGGCCGTCTTGATCTATCCGCTGCCCGTGGGCTTGCCCCAAAAAAACCTTGCAAATCCCACCGCAATCAGTCACAAAAACAGGGCGGCGCCGGGCATTCGATTTCTTCCGGACTTCCCCGCTGACCCACGCAATTTCACCTTCCCCCTTTTTGAGCGGTTCACGGTTTCCGCCCCCGGCGGCGGCTGATCTGTTTTAAACCGGATCTCTTTCAAGAACCCGGGGCAAAGCGGCCGGTGTCCGCGTCGCAGACGCGCGATCCGCCCACGCGCCCCCACCAGCCGGGCCCCATCGCGGTCGACCGTCTTCCCGCGCGAACCGGTTTCCCGCCCGCGAGCCAAGCCGGGCGATGGGGGTGGGTCCCTTCGACAGGAGGCCACATGACGTCCGCCATTCCGATCGTTTGTCCGTACTGCGGGGTCGGCTGCAATATCGAGCTGAATCTCGACCAAAGCGGCAGGCCCTTCGAAAGCCGTGCCTCGGGGCGCAACCCCGAATTAAACGGCCGCTACCTTTGCGTCAAGGGCTTCACGGTGCACGAACTGCTGAACAACCCGGAGCGGCTGAAAACGCCCTTCCTGCGGAAGGCCGACCAGATGGTCCCGGTGTCCTGGGAGGCGGCGCTGGACGCCGCTTCCCGCGGCCTGAAGGCCGTCATCGCCAAATACGGCCCTGAAAGCGTCGGTCTGCTCTGCAGCGGCAAGATCCTCAACGAGGAGGCCTATCTTTCGCAAAAATTCCAGCGCACCGTGATCGGCAACAACCACATCGACAATTGCGCCCGGCTTTGCCACGGACCCTCCGAAGCGGCCCTGCGCCGTCAGCTGGGCTTCGGCGCGGTCAGCACCTTTCTCGAGGACTACGACGCCACCGAGACCGTGGTGGTCGTCGGCGCGCACACCACCTTCACCCACCCCGTCATCTGGATGCGCGTCAAAAAACGGGCCAAAAAGGGCCAGGTCAACCTGATTCTGGCCGACCCGCGGGAAACGGATCTGGTCAAAAACGCCGCCGTCCACCTGCGGGTCAAACCGGGCATGGACATTTTCTGGCTCGGGGCGCTGGCCAAGATCATTCTCGACAAGGGATGGCACGACCACGCCTTCTGCGAAAAAAACACCATCGGCTTCAAGGCCTTGTGCCAAAGCCTGGCGGACTTCGACATCGATGCCGCATGCGGGCGTGCCGGCGTGTCGCGCCAGGCGCTGGAAACCGCGGCGGGATTGATTCACGATAAGAAAACGATCTTCATCTGGGGCATGGGCCTGACCCAGCACGCCCACGGAACGGACAACATCACCGCCTTGCTGAACCTGGCGCTGCTGACCGGCAACATCGGCAAACCCGGCTGCGGGCTCTCACCCCTGCGGGGTCAGAACAACGTGCAGGGCGCCGGCGACATGGGGGCGTTGCCCAATCTGTTGCCGGGCCACCTGGCGGTGGACGACGAGGCGGCCCGGATTCACATGGGCGCCATATGGAATGCGGTCGTCCCCTCGCGGGGGGGTCTGGCGGCACCCGAAATGATCCACGCCATCGCCTCCCGCAAAATCCGGGCGCTCTACGTCATCGGCGAAAACCCGGCCCTTTCCGAACCCCAGGCCAATTTCGTGACCTGGATGCTGCATCAACTGGACCTCTTGATCGTCCAGGAAGTCTTCCCCAGTGAAACCGCCAAATACGCCGACATCATCCTCCCGGCGGCGGCCGTGGGGGAGAAGGACGGCACCTTCACAAACGCCGCCAGGCGGATTCAATACACCGCCAAAGGGGTCAGCCCCCCGGGGGATGCCCGGGCGGATTGGGAGATTCTGCAGGACCTGGCCAATGCCATGGGCGCCGACTGGCATTACGCCTCGAGCAGCGCCATCTGGGAGGAAATTCGCCAGGCAGCGCCGGTTTTCAGCGGCATCAGCCACGAGCGGCTGAAGCGCTCGAGGGGGATTTTCTGGCCCTGCTACGGGGAATCCCACCCGGGCACCCCGCGCCTTTACGAAGACGGCTTCGGGTTCCGCGACCGGCGGGCGCGCTTCATTCCGGTGGATCTGCCGGAGACCCTGATGACGCCAACCGAAGATTACCCGCTGGTGCTGATCACGGGACGCCTGCTGGAGCATTTCAACACCGGCGAAATGTCGCGCCGGACGACCAAGCTTTCCAAACTGCGGCCGGCCGCCTACCTGGAGATGAATCCCCGGGATGCGGCGGCCGCCGGTTTATTGGAAAACGACGTCGTCCAAATGACCAGCCCTTACGGCACCGTGCGCCTGCCGCTCAAGTTGGACGACAGCCTGCAACGGGGATATCTTTTTGCCCCGATTCATTTCAGCGAGCCCAATTTCAACTCCCTGATGAGCGCCGTGCCCATCGACCCCCATGCCCGGATGCCGGCCTTGAAGGTGATCCCCGTAAGGGTGGAAAAAGCCTGACTCCAGGCGGTTTCCAACCACGGCGGGGTGAAGCACACGGCCGACAGGCGCTTTTTTCACGTCGGCCAAATTGAAAGTTTGACTTGCTTCCGAAACTTGGCTATAAGTTGGCCAAGGTGCCTGAGAAGGCTTAAATGGGAACCCCGTGGGAATCGGGGACGGTCCCGCCGCTGTAATCGGGGACGACCGCTGCGAATGCCACTGCCCGGGCAAACCGGGTGGGAAGGTGCAGCCAGTAGGACGATCCGGAAGTCAGAAGACCTGCCTTGAATATGCGTCACTGCCCCTGCGGCAAGACAGGGGAGACAGTGGCAGTCAAGGGTCAAGCTAGCTGGGTGCAGCCCTTCGTGTTTTTTATCACGAAGGGCTTTTTTTGTTCCCCGATACCGGCGGGGACTCAGCGGGGAAAGGCGGCCGAGCTTCCGGGCAGAAGTGCCCGGCCTCACTCTCCGGGCCGGGTTTTCTCGGCCGCCTTTCCCTGGATCCCGTTTCCAGCAAGCGCCGCTTGTCTCCCGTTGAAGCTCCCCAGGCCGCAGGCAAGTGCTGACGCGCAACCCCGAAGACTGGAGGACAAAATGGCCAAGCTCTGCACCACCGCCCACCACCCCTTGGGCAAATCCAACGAACCGGTCTACACCATCACCGACGGGAAGTTCTACCGGACCGTTTTTCACCCTTCCGGGTGGTCGGCGCTGGCCGACTATGAACTGGGCCCGGACGGCAAACTCTACCGCACGGCCAGCCATCCGCTGGGCCCCGGCAAGGCGGCGGCTTACGAATTCCGCGGCGACTGCGGGCTTTACCGCACGGCCGGCCACCCCCAGGGCGCAAGTGACCTGCCGGAGTACGAACTGTGCGACTGACCGGCTGAAGCGCTGCCCGGCTCAGCGTGGGGGTGCCCGCCCCAAGGGCCTGGGTACCGGCGCCCCCCCATGAACCGCCGCCCAAAAACGAGAAATGCACAAAATCGGGCGAAACACTTGATCCGCCCCCCCCGGTCGGGATAAAGGAGAGACACTTCTCCGCGAAGCCAGGACCGGTGGGGGCTTTTTTTTGGTCCCGGCAGCGGCCAAGCGCCTGAAACGACCCAACCCGCAACGCGATATTTGCAGAGAGGAAAAACCATGGTTTTCAAAGGCAGGGCCTACGATGAAATCGCGGTGGACGAGACTTTCGCCGATGCGCTGACGGTCACCGAAACCCACATCGTGCTGGCCGCCGGCATGTTCGGCGACTTCAACCCGTTGCACGTCAACCAGAGTTTCGGTGAAAACTCGCGCTTCGGCGGCCGGATTTTGCACGGCCCCTTTACCAGCGCCCTGATATCGGCCCCGGTGGGCGTCTTTTTCGCCGGCACGGCGGTCGCCTACCTGGAGCACGCCTGCCGCTTCAAACTGCCGGTCAGGGCGGGCGACACCCTGACCACCACCTGGACGGTCACCGAAAAGATCGACAAACCCAAAATCGACGGTGGGATCGCCGCCATGACGGCCGTCTGCCACAACCAGCGAAACGAGCTGGTCGCCGAGGCCGACGGCAAGATCATGCTGAAAAACCGCCGGGCAGTATAGCCATTCCCTGCCGTTTGGCGCTTGCGACGGCGCACCGAAATGGTGTAAGCGATTTCATCGGGGATATGCGCCCGACGGCGGCGTCCCGAGAGGAGCGGCCGGTTTTGCGGCCCAAATTCCGCCGCCCCGCCGCTGCAAAAGACCCGGCGCCATAGGAGAAAAAACCATGCCCAAAGCATGCAATCTCAGCAAGGGGCAGATCATCCAGATCAACGATCACCCCTACCAGGTGGTTCACATCGACGTCCAGACCCCGTCGGCGCGCGGCGCCAACACCCTCTACAAGGTCCGCCTGGCGGGGGTCACCAACGGCCAGAAGCTGGAGCAAACTTACAAGGGCAACGACTTCCTGGAGGAAATGGAGCTGGAGCGCCGTCCGTGCAGCTACCTCTACCGCGACGGCGACTTTTTCACCTTCATGGACATGACAACCTACGAGCAGCACACCCTGACCGCGGAAAACCTGGAGGGCCAGAGCCAGTGGCTGATCGAGGGCATGGAGGGCATCACCGCCCTGCTGCTGGACGGCCGCCTGATCGCCATCGAACTGCCGGCGAGCCTGGACCTCGCCATTGTAGAAACCGCGCCCGCCATCAAGGGGGCTTCGGCCACCAACCGCAACAAGCCCGCCACCCTCTCCAATGGGGTCACGGTGCTGGTGCCCGAATACTTGGCCGAAGGCGAAATGGTCCGGGTGAATACCCAGACCGCAAAGTTCATGTCGCGGGCCAAAGGCTGACCCGCCCGATGGGGTGGGGGCTGCGCCGCGGCATGGGCATGAACCCGGCTTGTGGCCAGCCAATGCGGCCGGCTTGGGGCTGGCCGAGGAGGTTCCCATGGCCAAAGCGGTTTTCGCCAGCCGGGAATCCGGCGAAAAGTTTCACCTGGAAATCCCCGGCCTGGATTACGTCCTGGAACTGCCGTATGTGCGCCTGGACGGGGGCGGCGGCGGTGCGAAGATCGCGTCCCTCAACCTGATCGGTCAGATCCGTCTCAACCGCGACCTGGGCCGCCTGCTGGCCGAACGAGTGCGGACGGCATTTCCAGAGTTGGACGGCATCGCCATCCTGACGGCGGTGGAAAAAGCCCTGCAGCTCACCCAGGTGGTGGCCCAGGAGTTGGGCATCGACGCCGTGGCCGTGGCCTACAACCGCGTCAAGCCACATATGGAGGCCGCCCGCCGGCCGATCATCCGGGTGGACATGGGGTCCATCACCTCGGGCGACAAATGCCTGGTGCTCTATGAACGCGACATCAACCTGCTGCTCGCCGCCCGCCGGGGGGTGATCCTGGTGGACGACGTGGTCAGCAGCGGCGGCACGGTCCTGGGAATGGTGGGCCTGCTGGCGGAAATCGCCCGCTTCAAGCACTTGGCGGCCCCGCCGCCGATCCTGGGCATCTTTTGCGTGGCCCGCGAAGGCCGCGACCTCCCGCCACTGCCCGCGACGCTGACCAGCCTGGCCGCCCTGCCGCCGCCCGAGATCCAGTCGACTCCCTCCCCGGGAACGTGAGGCGGAGGCCGGGCTGAGGGATATGGCTGCTGCCGACGGCCCGACGGTGTTGCCGGGGCCCCGACCCGGCAGCGCCGCGGCCGGGCAGCGGAAAAAGCCCTGGCCACTGCACTCCACTGCCTTCCAAAAAACCGGCGCATGTCGTATTTTGGGGTTGTTTTGGATTCAAAATGGATTATAGTAGGAAATTCACCCTGCCGGTACCCGGCGGGGTGGTTTGTTTTCGGCCGGCAGGCCGCCGCGCCATCGGCCGAGGGCGTCGCTTGCGGCGGCGCCATCCAATTTGAAACCATCTGCAACACCGAGGAGAAAGAAAATGACCGAACGTTCAACGATTACCCTATACAGCGGCGGCCATCGCGGCGCCGAGGCGGAGTTTGGCCGGCAGGCCGAGAAGTGGGGCCTCAACGAGGTCACCTTCTCCTTTGAAGGCCACCAGGCCGAACGGGAGCGGGGAGTGCGTCTGCTGGGCTCCGATGAACTCAAAAAGGGCGACGTCAGCATGGAGATCGTATCCCTGCGGATGGGCCGTACCTATGCCCGTGCGGACAAAATCCGCAAGGTGATCCAGTCCATTTTCCACATGGTCAACAACGGCTTTCAGGTGATCACCATCGGCTGGCTGCAGCCGGACGGCACCGTCAAAGGCGGCACCGGCTGGGGCGCCGAGCTGGCCAAGCTCTTCAACCGCCCGCTGAGCGTCTATGACCAGGAGCGCAAGGCCTGGTTCAGCTGGCAGGACAACCGCTGGGTGCCCGAAACACCGGTGATCAGCGGCACTTCCTTCGCAGGTACCGGCACCCGCAACCTGACCGACGACGGCCGAGAGGCCATCAGCGATCTTTTTCAACGCTCCTTCGGCCCGGCCGACGCGTGATGACTGTGGGGCGCGGCCGGCCGAAGCGGCCACAAACGAAATAAAGCTCGATGACACCCGATCCCCCCGCACCCACCTGCCCGGTCTGCGGCGAACCGGTCAAGGCTGCCTGGAAGTTCTGCCCGGCCTGTGAAACACCGCTGGGCGGCCTGCTTTGCCCGGGCTGCCGCCAGCCGGTCAGGGACAACTGGAAGCGCTGCCCCGAGTGCGGCGCGCGTCTGGTCTGCCAAACCTGCGGCCGGCGCCTGCCGCCGGGCCAGGACACCTGCCCCGCCTGCCGGGACGAGGCCGCTGCAAGCCCGCCCGAAACGCCGCCGGCAACCATCATCGAACCGGTGACGGAGATCGCCCTGGTGTACGTCCCCGGCGGCCGGTTTCAAATGGGCGACACCTTCGGCGACGGCGTCGAGAACGAAACACCCCTGCACGCCGTCCAACTGGAGCCTTTCTACATCGGCCGCACGCCGGTCACCCAGGCCCAGTGGCTGCGGGTGATGCCCGAAAACCCCAGCCGTTTTCGGGGCGACCGGCTCCCGGTGGAGCAGGTGACCTGGGAGGACGCGGCGGCCTTCATCGAGAAGCTCAGGGGCTTGACTCCGGGTGGCCGCCACCTGGATCTACCCACCGAGGCCCAGTGGGAGTTTGCCGCCCGCAGCGGCGGCCGGGGTGAAAAATTCGCCGGCGGGCTCGCCGTCGAACAGGTGGCCTGGTACGAGGAGAACAGCGGAGGCGCCACCCACCCGGTGGGCGAAAAGGCCCCCAACGGCCTCGGGCTCTACGACATGAGCGGCAACGTCTGGGAGTGGTGCCGGGACGTTTTCCAGCACGAGGCCTACCGCCTGCACGCCCCGCAAAATCCGGTCGTCACGGGCAGGGAGGCGGACCGGGTGATCCGCGGCGGCAGCTGGAACCTGGACGCCTGGAGCGCCCGCTGCGCGCGCCGCACCAGCTGCCCCGCCTATTTCTCCGGCCCCGCCGTGGGCTTCCGACTGGTCATCAATCCCCATGCGGCCGACACCGCGTGAGCAGGCTGGGGGGCCCTTCGAAATGGCATCGAGCGTGGCCGGAGTAAAGTTCGCCGCACCGCAACCGGTTGCAAGGTCCGGCGCAGAGCAGGGCTTGGACCAAACCGTCATACTTGACAGGCAGAGATTTTTCGATTATTTAAACCATTAAAAAAACAAGTTCTTTTTACCCACCCCGCTTTTTCCTCATTAAAATCTCACGTTTCACCGTCTTCGTTTGTTCCCTGATTTTTTTTGAGCCGAAGAGGCTTCAGCACCCGAAAGGACTTGGCCGCGCCACCGGATCAAGCCTCCCTGCGGCATACCAGGGGGAGCTTCACCCAACGGGCAGGAATCGTTTTTCAGCACATCCCCTAACGCAGTTCCGACCGGACGCCCCCGAGGCCGGCACCCTTCATCCCCGGAGCGGATTGGCCGCATTTCCGGGTCCAACGACCGTTGAAAGGAGATTCGCAATGATGGAAGCAGTCAAAACTGGTGATACGATCAGCGTAATTTACACCGGCAGACTCAAGGACGGCGAGGTTTTCGATTCCAACGCCACAGGCGGGGCACCGCTCAAGTTTACCGTGGGTGCCGGCCAGCTCATTAAGGGGTTCGACCAGGCGGTGCTCGGCATGCTGCCGGGAGATAAAAAGACGGTGACCATTGCGCCCGCCGAGGGTTACGGAGAGCACCAGGAGGAACACATCGTCAGCCTGCCCAAGGCCAACGTGCCGGCAGAAATGAACCTTGAACTCGGCATGCAGGTGCAGCTCAGCAGCAGCACCGGGCACACCTTGCCCGCAGTAGTTGTGGAAATCGGCGACGACGCCGTCCGGTTGGACGCCAATCACCCCCTGGCCGGCAAAACCCTGGAGTTTGACATCGAGATCAAGGAAACCGGCCTGACGCCGGATCCCCATCAGGGTTGCGGCTGCGACACGGCCCAGGGCTGCGGGGAGGGGTGCAGCGGCTGCGATTAGGCGCATCTTTCTCCCGGAAAGCCCCGGGAGGGGTACCTCTGCCCGCCGGTGAATTCCGGATATGGGGGGGCCTATTCCCTGCGACCGCGGCCGTGTCGAGGGGACCGACAGGGCCGTGGTCATTTTTCACAATCCCGAAGGGCGTCGCTTGACACGCCACCATCGAGGAGATGGCCGACGCCCGGAAGCGGCTGATCGACCATCTGGGCATATCCCGGCTTTTCTGCATCGCCGGCAGCTCCATGGGCGGATTTCAGGTCCTGGAGTGGTCCCTGCGCTATCTACGACTAGGTAATTTTGAAGCGGAAGACATTCCGCTTGCATTTCGAAACCAGAGGATTTAAGTTACCGACCGCCGAGAACACCGGCAGGGCTTCCGCGAGGGCGATCACCGGCCCCGAACGGGGGGCCCCTCCGGATTTTCCCGGCACAACAGCCAGACACCCCCAGGGGATCGTTAAGCGTCGTGCCCTAGTCGAACGTGCCGCAGGAATTCATTTGCGACGGATATTCTCAACCGCGAACGGCTGCACGCCCGCACAGCAGGGGCGCGATTTTTTACGAAACCGCTACCAAAGGAAAGCGAAGATGAACGAAGGGGACCCTACCAGTAGCCCTTACCACCCATCCGGGATGACCGGAAACCATTTGATTTTCTGGGGTCCACTCAACGGGGAACACCCTCGGAACGCCCGCTCTCTGCCGCCTATCAGGCGCTGATCCACGGCCGCTCCGGCGTTCTGTTCCCGGTTGAGGACCACAGAACGCCAAGGAGCCGCCATGAACGCCGCACTCCAGCTTGACATTCCGTACATCGATCCTTTCGAGGCCGCCAGCCGCATCGACATCGAAAATCTGCGCGACAGGCACCCGTCCGACATCGCCGAGGCCCTCGAAGCCGCGGAGCTGCCGCCGCTTGAAATCGTCGAAACGCTCCTGAAGATCGGCAACCGCAGGGCCGTCGAGGTCTTTGCCCAGCTTCCGATCGAAATCCAGCGGGCCTGCCTCGAGACCGGCAACACCCGGACCATGCTGCGCTTCATCGAAAACATGGAGCCCGACGACCGCGTGGACCTGCTCAAGGCCGTAGCCACAGATGTCAGCGAAACGATGATGCCGCTGATCGCCCAGGCCGAGCGCAACGAGATCCGGCGCCTCTGGAACTACGAGGAGGGCACCGCCGGGGCGGTCATGACCACCGAATACGCGTTTTTGCCGGCCCACATCACCGTGCGCGAAGCGCTGGAAAAACTGCGCCTGCAGGCCCCCAACAAGGAGACCATCTACTACGTCTACATCATCGACGACCAGCGCCGCCTGCTGGGCATGATCTCCCTGCGCGACCTGATCATGTCCAAGCCCCAGGCCCGGCTGGCCGCCATCATGCAGGACCATGTGATCGCGGTGCCCCACGACATGAACGTGGAAGAGGTCGCCGGCCGGATCTCCAAATACGACTTTCTGGCCCTGCCGGTGGTGGACGGCAAAAACCGGCTGGTGGGGATCATCACCGTCGACGACGTCATCGACATCATGGAGGCCGAAAGCACCGAGGACTTCCACCGCATCTCCGGCGTGGTGCCCTTCGAGGAGGAATACTTCAAGCGCCCGCTGACGCGCCTTTTCTGGAACCGGATCTGGTGGCTGGCCATTTTGCTCTTCACCTCGCTGCTCTCCACCACCATCATGGAATGGAATTCGGAGGTCGTGCACCAGATGGTGGCCCTGGTTTTTTTCATCCCGATGGTCATCGGGACCTGCGGCAACGCCGGCACCCAGTCGGCCACCATGGTGGTGCGCGCCTTGGCCCTGGGGGAGGTCTACCCAAGGGATTTTTTTAAAATTTTTCGCCGCGAACTGGCCATGGGCCTGGCCCTCGGGCTGGCGCTGGGGCTGATGGCCTACTTTCGCGTCATCCTGCAGGACAGCAACCTGATCCTGGCCTGCATCGTCTCGACGGCCCTGGTGGCCACCCTGTTGGCCGCCAACCTGGCCGGTGCCCTGATTCCCCTGGTGCTCCGGAAAGCCAAGCTGGACCCGGCCCTGACCGCCGGACCGTTCATCGCAACCATCATCGATGCGGTCGGGATTACCATCTATTTTCAGATCGCCATCGTGCTGATGAAGGTATTTTAGCCGGCAGCGTCCGGCCCGCGTCCCGAGGCCATCTTGATATCAGCTCCCCCCCGCCAAGCCAGCCAAGCCGACCCGCCGTCGCGCAACCCGACGGCCTTCGTCCGGTTCTTTGCACCGCTGGCCCTGCAGTCGGCATCCCAGGGACTGACCTACCCGCTGGTGGCGATGGTGGCCTCGCGCGGCGAAGGCGGCGCCCTCAACCTTGCCGGCCTGGCCCAGGCCACCACGGTCCTCTTCCTGCTGGGGACCCTGGGCTTCGGCCTGGTGACCACCGGCATGGTGTTCGCCAAAAGCGCCGCCGGCTTTCGGGCCTTCCGGCGGGTCTGCTGGGTGATCGCGGCCGCGGTGCTGCTGGCCCAGGCCCTGCTCTGCCTGCCGCAACCGGCGCACCTGCTGTTTGCCGGCCTGATCGGCCTGCCGCCCTCGATCGAACTGCCGGCGCGGGTCTCGCTGCTGGCGAGCCTGCCCATCCAGCTGCTCTTTTTCCTGCGGATCCCCTATCAGGTGGCGATGTACAACGGCCGGGCGACCGGCCGGGCCAGCATCGCCACCCTGCTGCGAATCGGGCTGACGCTGCTGCTCTCACCGCTGTTCTGTCGACTCGGCTGGGTGGGCCCGCTGTGGGCCATCGTCTGCCTGACCATCCCGGTAGGCTTCGAAGTGCTGCTCTCGGGCCTTCTGGCGCGCCCTTTCCTGCGGCGCCTGGCGCCCGGCGCGGGTCCCCCGCAGTCGCTGGGCGAAATCTTCCGGTTCAACCTGCCGCTTTCGATCAGCGGATACCTCTTGGCGTTTGCGGCCATCGTGCTGGGGGCCGTCATCGCCCGCGCCGCGGCCCCCGAGCAGATGCTGCCGGTCTACTATCTGGCCCTGGGCCTGGCCACGCCCCTGGCCTACGGCGCCACCCGCCTGCAGGAGGTGGTGCTGGCCTTTCCGCCGCGATCCCGGAGCGACCGCCAGGTCCTCTATTTTGCCCTGGCGGCCGGGGCAGTTTTGGGCGCCCTGCCGCTGGTGTTCATTCTTCCCCGGCTGGCCGAATTCTATTACATCGGACTGCAGAAGCTGCCGGCCGGCGACCTGCACCTGGTCCGCTGGGCGGCCCTGGCCCTGGCCCCCTACCCGCTGTGCGTCGCATTCCGCGCCCAGTGCGAAGGGCTGGCGGCGCTGGTGCGCCTGCCCGCCATGGTTGTCTATGGCCAGGCGATGTTCATGCTGACGGTGGCCGCCAGCGCCGGCCTCGCCCTCGCCCTGGGGTTGCCGGGTTTTTTGATCGGCGCCGCGGCGCTGTGCTGCGGCAACCTGGCCTCATCGGCCACAACCCGCTTCTTTCTCAACCGCACCGGGGGGCGCCAGCGCCGGCCCCTGCCCGGCACCGCCGCGGCCCAAAGCCCGATCCGCTGACCCGCGCCGCTTGCGGCCCCCGGGCGGCGTGCTTACGCTTGGAGCGAACCCTGCCGGACGGGAGTGTCTGTACCCCCTGCCCTTGCTGGAGAATATCGAAATGAACGTCGTCTTTCTTTCGCCCCATTTCCCGCCCCACTTCCATCATTTCTGTCGCAACCTGAGGCAGCTGGGCGCCACCGTATTGGGCATCGCCGATGTCCCCTGGGAAGCGCTGGCACCCGCCCTGCAGGCGGCCCTGAGCGACTATTACCGCGTGCCGGACCTGCACGATGACGACGCCCTGCTGCGGGCCTGCGGCTGGTTCACCCACCGCCACGGCAAGATCGACCGTTTGGACTCCCTGAGCGAGTACTGGCTGGCCACCGAAGCCCGCCTGCGGGAGAACTTCAACATCTTCGGTCTGCGGCCGGCGGACATCGCCCACGTGCGCCACAAGTCCGGCATGAAGGCCCGCTTCCGCGCCGCCGGGGTGCCCGTGGCCGAGGGCGGGCTGATCCCGGACCTGGCCAGCGCACACGAACTGGCCGCCCGCACCGGCTACCCGATGATTGCCAAACCCGACGCCGGGGTGGGGGCCCTGGACACCTTCAAGCTGGAGAACGACGCCGAGCTCGAACGCTTTTTCGCCTCCCCGCCGCCGGTCCCCTACCTGGCCGAGGCCTTCATCGACGGCACAATCCACAGCTTCGACGGCCTCACCGACCGGAACGGCCGGATCGTGTTTCACACCGCCCACCGCTACAGTCAGGGCATCATGGAAACCGTCAACGAGGGGCGTCACATCGCCTACTACTCGCTGCGCGAAATCCCCCCGTCCCTGGAGGCCATGGGCCGGGCCTGCGTCGAGAGCTTCGCGGTGCACGAGCGCTTCTTCCACATCGAATTTTTCGAAACCGCCCCCGGGCAATTCGTCGCCCTGGAGGTCAACCTGCGACCGCCGGGCGGCTACACCACCGACATGTTCAACTTCGCCAACGACATCGACATCTACCGGGCCTGGGCCGAGCTGCTGGTCCGCAATCAGACCGAACTGGCCGCCGACCGCCGCTACCACTGCTGTTACGCCAGCCGCAAGCACCACCTGCGCTACCGCCACTCCCACGCCGACATTCTGACGCGCTACGGCGGGCAGATGCTCATGGTGGAAACCGTCCCCGGCGTTTTCAGCAGCGCCCTCGGGGACATCGGCTACATCTTCCGCTCGCCGCAGCTGGCGGTGATCGAGGAGATCATCGCCTTTATCCACGCCATCGAGTTTTGACAGACCACGGGAGAATGGGATGCAGGTGGAGTATCACAGCTGGTGGAGCCGGCACCTGGAACGCGAGATGGCGCTCAAGGTCTACGGCCACTGGGGGGAACCCCTGGTCGTCTTCCCCTGCTCGCGGGGCCGCTTTTTCGACTACGAGGGCATGGGAATGATCGCGGCCGTGGCGGGCTTCATCGAAGCGGGCAAGATCAAACTGTTCACCGTGGACAGCATCGACGCCGAATCCTGGTACGATTTCAGCGTGCCGCCGGCGGTCCGCAACGCCCGCCACGAGGCCTACGAGCGCTATGTGGTGGAGGAGGTCGTGGCCTTCATCCGGGACCACTGCCGCGGCGGCCCGCAGCTGCGCCCCATGACCAACGGCTGCAGCATGGGCGCCTATCACGCGGTCAACTTTTTTCTGAAACACCCCGAGAGCTTCGGCGGCACCATCGCATTGAGCGGCCTCTACCGCCTGGAGCGCAGCGAGTTCAAGCTGGGCCCAGGTGATATGGCGGCGGTCTATTTCAACAGCCCGCTGAGCTACCTGCCGGGCCTGGAGGATCCGAACTATCTGCGGCGCTACCGCGACAGCCGCATCATGGTCTGCGCCGGCCAGGGGGCCTGGGACGAAGAGGCCCTGGCAGACACCCGCGAACTGGACGCTCTTTTGCGGGCCAAGGGGGTCCCGGCGCGGGTGGAGTACTGGGGCCACGACGTCAACCACGACTGGCCGTGGTGGTTTCGCCAGATGAACCACTTCCTCGGCCTTCTCTACGGCTGACGCGCTGCGCCCGGCTGCGTGCCGTGCGGCGATGCGCTCTGCCGCCAGCCGGCCTGCAGTGCACCGTCGGCGCCCCGCCGGAAGGGCAGCCAGACCAGCCCGAAGAGCTCCAGGGTGATATCGGCGGCCTTGGCTTTGACCAGGAGGGTTTCCAGCGCAACCGCCCCCGGGTCCAGGGCGACTTCGATGCCGGCCAGATCGGCCGCGAAACGCGCGTCCAGTTCGGCCAGATCGGCCTGAACGGCCGCAACCGTTTCCCGGGCGCGGACGACGTCCATCTTCTCCTTGTGCATGCGGCCGGCGGACTTCAGTGCGCTGCCCAACCGATAGGTGGTCCCGGCCGAGACCGCTTTGCGGCCCAAAAAAGCGCCCAGCAGGACGCTGCCGAAGGAAATGGCCGTTTCGGCCTTGCGCGCATCGACCTGCTGCTGCTCCCGGGAAACCGCCTGCTCGGCCCGCAGCAGGCGGTTTTTAAGAACGCCGAAGCGCGGCTCGTATTTGCGCCGCAGCCCCTCAACCGCCAGGTCCCGCTTTTCACGCAGGACGTGCCCCAGGCGGCCGCGAAAAAGGTTCTCGACCTCCCCGGGTTGACTGCTCACCTGATACTTTTTGGAAGCCAGGAGGGTCAGAGGCCGGCGCTGACGCACCCAGGTAAGCAGGCTTTTCTCCCACCCCTTGAAAGCCGCCGCGTTGCGCGCGGCCGGCGGCAAGGGTAGAAATTGCGCCCCGGAGGGCGGCCGATCGCCCAGCTGCGCGGGGTCAAGCGCCAGTTCAAAGCCCGCGTCCCAGTCCAGGGGCACAGGCCCGTCGGCTAGCAGGGCCGTGATGGCCACCGTCTGGCTGGCATCCACCCGGTAGCGTGGGCTGCTGTAATGGATGTCCAGACGCCCCAGCACCGCCGGAGAATAAACCAGCCCCTGGCCGGCCCCCGCAGCGGCCAGATAGTAGGCCGCCACCCCCTGGGGCGCCAGCGGGGGCCTGCCCGCGGCCGCCTCACCGGCGGGCCCGGCCGGCGGCGATGGGCCTTGTTGCGCCGCGGCCTGCTCGCCGTCTTCGGCCGGCACCGCCGCCAGGCGCTTGATCTCCTCCCGGGTCATGGGCCCGCGCAGATAGGACAGGACCCAGCGGGTCTCGAAGACCACCGGCTGGGTCTCGTGCACGTTGTGCAGCAAAAACACCCGCTGTCCCAGACCGGCGAGCACCTCCCCGATCTGCCGGCGGTCCAGGCCGCTGCCGGCGCCTTCGAGCCCATCCAAGAGCCGCTGCTTGTCGCCCTCGGTCTGGAGCCGGCCGATGAACCAGGTGCCGGTGTTGGCAAGTCCCTTGTAATCCAGGTCCACCGGGTTCTGGGTGGCCAGCACCACCCCCAGGCCAAAGGCCCGGGCCTGTTTCAACAGGGTCAGCAGCGGGGTTTTGGCCGGCGGGTTGCGGGAGGGCGGGAAAAAGCCGAAAATCTCGTCCATGTATAGGATCGCCCGCAGGCTGCCGGTACCCGGCTGGGTGCGCACCCAGGCGAGGATTTCACCCAGCAAAAGCGACACGAAGAACATCCGCTCGGCGTCGGAGAGGTGGCTGATGGTGAAAATCGCGGCCCGCGGCTTGCCGCCCGGGCCGTAGAGCAGCCCGCCGACGTCCAAAGGCGCGCCCGTCAGCCAGGCCTCGAAGCCCGGCGCGGCCAGAAGGGCGTTTAAGCGCAGCGCCAACCCGAGGCGCTCTTTGGCGGGAAAGAAAACCTCCAGGTCCATGACCCCGATGCGTTCAAACGGCGGCGCCTGGATGGCGTGGATCAAACCGGCCAGGTCCAGGCCCCGCCCCTGCAGCCAGACGGCTTGCAGGATGGCGGCGATCAGGGTATGCTCGCGGCTGGTAAAGGGCTCGGCCGCGATCCCCAGCAGGGAGAGCAGGCTGGTGGCCGTGGCCTGGATTCGCTCCTGCAGGAGATCCGGCTCCTGCAACAGGGCCGCAGGGGGTGCAGCAAAGCTGCGCATGACATTGACCGGCCGGCCGGCGCTGCTGCCCGGGGTGTAAAGGGCCAGCTCGGCCGCCATGCGCAGGCGGCCGATGCGCTCAGGCGTCTGGCCCCACTGGGCCAGCCCGCTGCGCCAGCGTTCGGCTTGGCGGGCGGCGTACTCCTGGCGGGTCGCCCCCTGGGTCAGGGCCTGCCCCTCGTCCACCCAGGGCTCGAAATCCGCGGCCGCAAGCTCGGGAAAGGTCAGGAGCAGATTGGCCAGGTCGCCCTTGGGGTCGATGGCGATCACCGGTATGCCGTCGATCAAGGCCTCCTCCAGCAGGGCGATGCCCAGACCGGTTTTGCCGCTGCCGGTCATGCCGATGATGACCGCGTGGGTGGTGAGGTCCTTGGCGTCGTAGAGCACCACCTCCGGCCGGCCGCGGCGCTGCTTGAGATCGTATTCACGGCCGAGGTAGAATGCGCCGAGTTTCTCGAAGTCCTGCATGGCGTTCCTCCTGGAGGGTCGATTGCCAACTCATGACAGTTCCGTAAAAAGCATTTTACCCCGCGGGGCGGTGTTTGCCAGAAAGGAACTTTGCCGGGCACGCCGGTAATAGACCGGGATTTACAACTCCCATTGGTCTGTGTTCTGGTCTGTGTTCATTTTCTTGTGCGGACAAGAAAACGAACCAAAAGAAGCCGCCCGCGGGCCGGGGCTGCCCCCGCGGCCCGGCGAAGCTGAGAGGCGGGGCCCCTTGACCGGACCCGCTCCCGGATTGTAAACTTTATGGTTCCGTAGAAAGGCCAATTTCTGCGTTGCGCTGCATCTCGAAGTCGCTGCGGCGTACATAAGTACGCCTCACGCCGCTGAGATTTGCGCGCCGTAACTTGAGCTTTCTACGAAACCGTCTGGTTTTTGACTTTTTACCGCTTCATCAAAC
>JAJDNY010000166.1 GCA_022340425.1 Desulfobacteraceae bacterium
CCCCGCGGCGCCGATCCCCCCATTTCCTTAGAGGTTCAAGCTTCGGCGTACAAATCTCAGCGGCGTGAGGCGTACTCAGGTGCGCCGCAGCGACTTCGAGATGCAGCGCAACGCGTAATTTGGGCTTTTTGCGGAACCGTCAAAAAACGACCAGGGCACCGAAGGCCGCAAAGCCGGCCCCGAAGGAGAGCAGCAGGCCCGGCTCGCCGGGTTTGGGGCGCCCCTGGTCGATGATCTTTTTCAAAACGAACATCACGGTCGGCGAAGACATGTTGCCGTAATCGCGAAATACCTCATGGGAAAAGCGCAGGGCCTCATCATTCAGGCCCAGCTTTTTGCCCACCTGCTTGAGCACCGCCGTCCCGCCGGCGTGTACCGCCCACCAGGCGATCCGGTCCGGCGAGAGGCCGTTTCGCGTCAGCAGCCGCTCGACCACGTGCATGATGGTCATGGCCCCCAGGACCGGGACCCGGGGGCTGAGCACGTTGCGCAGCCGCCCCTGCTCGGTCCGGTAGCGGAGCTGCTCGCGATGGGCGGGGAAGATCCCGGACTCGAAGTCCAGGATCTGGACCAGCCCGTCACCTGCGGGCCGGGCGTCGCCATCATGGCCGTCGCCGCTTACAAGAGCCGCCGAGGCCCCGTCACCGAAAATGCAGTTGCTGACGATCAGATCGGGCTCGGCGCCGAGGAAAATCGTGGCCGAACAGACTTCGACGGCGATGCTCAGAATGGGTTTGGCGGCGCCCCGGGCCACGATTCCCGCCGCGCATTCGAGATTGGGAAGCGCGGCGCCGCAGCCCATGCCCATCAGGTCCATGACTTTGACCCCGGGATCGAGCCCGAGGTCCTCGGCAACGTAGGACGACAGGCCGGGGCAGAGGTATCCGGTGCAGGTGTTGACCACCACCCCGCCGATATCGGCGGGGGCGCAGCCCGCTTGGGCCATGGCCGCGCGGGCGGCGACGACGGCCATCAGCCGCCCGAATTTGCCGAAACGCGCCACCAGCCGGTCCGGATCGGTTTCCAGGGCCTCCTCCGGACGGTCCATGCCGATATAGCGCCCCCGAACGGGGCCGTCAAGCAGGATGCGCCGGAAGAGTTCACGCTCCTCGGGCGCCAGGGCGAGATGCGCGTCAAAGAAAGCGAAGGCTTCCCGCTGGGTGACATATAGCGGCGGACTGGCGGTGGCCAGCGCCTGGATGAGAATCCTCATGAGACTGCCCCGGGGAAGCGGACCACCGCCCGAACGCGAAAAAGCGGCGCACGGCTCACGCTCACGGCGGCATCCTCTATCCCCGTCAGCAAGTTCTCAAGCTCCGCCTCCCGAAACCCCTTGCGGATCGAAATCAGCGCGTCATGCCCGACCCGGGCGGGAAAAGCCGGCAGCAGCAGCCGGCAGGCGGCATAGTGGGCAAGAGAGCGCCGGAGGTCGTTGATCAGGAGACTGCGCCGAACGAAGGCGCGCAACCGGTGGATGAGGGTTATGATCTCATGCTCCGCAAAATGGTGGAAAAACATCGAGCCCACCGCGCAGTCGTAAGGCGCCGCAGGCCGGTGGGAGAAAATATCGCCGCGGACCAGGGTGATCGGCAAATCGGAATTGGCGCGCAGGTTGCGCCGCGCGATGGCCGCGGCGTGGGTGCCATTTTCAATGCAGGTGAAGTGGACCACTATCCCGCGGTCCCGCGCCCAGGCGCTTGCGGCGATGGGGATGTCGCAGCCCCCCGAGCCCAGGTCCAGAACCCGCAGGCGCTCGCCGCGCGGACTGCGCGCCGCCTCCTGGGCAATGAAGCGCCGCACCGCGCGAACGCCGCCGAACCAGCGGTTCACCAGCGCGATGAAACGAAAGCTCTCTTCGGCCAGCTCGCGGTCAAAGCCCGCCCCGTCCATCCACTCCGCTTCAGCTGCACGCTCTTTTAACACCCCACAAGCTCCCGTTTAGCATCGCGGTTTCAATCCGGTCGAACTGCACTAGAGCCCGCCGCCTGAAGTCTTCATCCACAACAACGGCCCGCTGCGCGATTTCTTCGCAGTAGCGGCAGCGGTTGCATTCGCGTACGGCGCAGTCGCGGTCCCTGAAGCCCGCGATAAAATCCGCCGGGATCCGCGCCGCATCGATCCGAATCGGGCTTTGGCCAAGGGGGAAGAGCATCCCCTGGCTTTGCACCAAACGGTGCAACTCTTTGATTTTGAGCGGATTGATCTGCAGCGGCCTCAGAAAATGACGAGCGGCCCAGAAAACCCCCCGCCGCGGTGTCTCCTTGAACCCGTAAGGCAGCAGGATCTCGGCCAGATTGCCCTGAAAACTGCGCCGGCTGTAAGCCTTCACCCGCTTGAGAAGCTCCCCGGAGGGGATGTTGCGCTCCAGCAGCTTGAAGGTCCCAATCCCCAACGCCTCGTAGGCCGCGATATCCTCCGGCCGGATCCAGGCCGCCTTGATGAACAGGGAGGGGTCTTCGAGCCTCTGGCGCGTGCAGCGCAGGAAACAGTAGTCGATGAAGAGCCGCCGCGAGCGGTCCGACCCGTGGGCAAAGCCGTTCTGGTGGTAGGCCTGCATCGGGCAGTTGGGAAGACAGGGGTGGTTGGCAATGAGCTGCAGCTCGCAGCCCACGGCCTCCCGGATAGCGGTCAGACGGCGGAAATCGCGGTTGATCGAAAAACTCTCGAGGGTGATCGCGTCGGCCCCCAGGTCCTCCCAAAACCGCGCCCGCCGAGGGGTATCCACCTGGGCGTAGATCCCCACCTTGACGTAAAACTCCGGGAAGCGCGCCTTGATCGCCTCCAGCAGAAATGGCGTGGACACGGTCAGCCGCTTCACCCCCATCTGCCCGAGGCTTTCCAGCAGTTCCGTCAATTTTTTCTGGAAACCCCGTCCCCATTCACGATTGCCCATGCACGAGGCATTGAGCAGGTAGTTGAAGGCGATCCCGCTTTCGGCCAGCAGCGCGACGTAGCGCGCCAGATCGCGTGGCGAGAGCGATCCCCCCATATAGCTCGGCCTGCCGCCGCCCGCGAAGTCGCTGGGAAGCTTGCCGAAGACCTCTTCCACCGGATAGGCTTTCAGCTCCGCAATCAGGGCGCTGTCGTAGTTGGCCGCCAGGGATAGCTTCATCGGGACGGGCCTCCTGCAGGCCCTTGGTTTGGCGCCGTGCCGGTCTGCCCCCCGCGGATGCTGAACAGCCACCAGCGCGCGCCTTTCCGCCGGCCGCGCGGCTGTCTTTGGAAGTAGAGCTTCATGATGCCGTCCGAAACCGTGGCCACCTCGTACCAGTGCCTCCGGACGTAGCGCTCGGGGCTGCCGTGGCGGCATGGGCCGGTTTGACGCCAGGTGCGCAGCACGGCCGCCACGGTGACGGTCCGGCCCCGCCAGCGAAACTGGCGCGGCAGGCCGGAGGCCCCGACGGCCATGGCGGCGGTGTCGGCCGTCGCGGTCAGCGGCGCGACGGCCTCGCTGACCAGGCGTTCGATCGCCATTTCCTGGGATTTTCTCACTTTCTGTGCTGCGCGATCAAGCGATCCCTGAGGGCCTTGAGCTCGCCGCTGAGACCGACTTTGTAGATGTGGGGGTTTTCGAAGCGTTTGTATTCCGCGGGCAGCCGGTCCAGCCGCTCCCGGCAGTAGCGGGCCGTCTGGGAGAGGGAGGGCGGATCGCGGACGATCCGGCCCCGATCCATCACCATCTGCAGCAGCGGCTCGGTCTCATATCCCGCAATGGCGAAGGATTGATGGGGAACAAAGGGATGGTGCATCCGGGGAATCTCGCCTTCATCCAGAAGCCCGACGACATCCGCCCCCAGAAACAGCCCGTCACGGTCAATCACACGCCAGACCTGCTTTTTGGCCGGCAGGGTGATCTTGGAGACGTTCTCCGAAAGTTTGATCACCGGCCGGTCACCGACCGCGGCCATCTTGTAAACCCCATCAAGCGCCGCATCGGGCCGGCCGATGACCAGGTTGGTGCCGACGCCGAAGACGTCGATGGGCGCCCCCTGTGACATCAGGCTTCGGATGACGTACTCATCGAGTTGGTTGGAGGCCGCGATTTTGACCACCTGCAGACCCGCGGCGTCCAGCATGGCGCGGCTCCGTTTTGCCAGATAGGCCAGGTCCCCGCTGTCCAAGCGGATGGCTTTAAGGCGCTGTCCTTTTTTTTCCATCTCCCGGGCCACGGTGATGGCATTGGGCACGCCGCTTTGCAGGGTGTCGTAAGTGTCCACCAGCAGCACGCAGTCATTGGGGCGCGCGGCGGCGAAGCTGCGAAAGGCCGCCAGCTCGCTTTCGTGGCTCTGCACATAGGAATGGGCCATGGTGCCGGAGGGCTGCAGGTTGAAATCCCGGGCCGCGCGGGCGTTGCTGGTGGCGTCGAACCCGCCGACCACCGCCGCGCGGCTGGCGTGGTAGCCGCCCAGGCCCTGGGCACGGCGCAGTCCGAAATCGATCAGCACGCCGTCCTTGGCCACATGACGGATGCGACTGGCCTTGGTGGCGATCAGCGATTGAAAATTGAGGATGTTGAGCAGCAGGGTCTCGATGATCTGGGTCTCGATCAGCAGTCCCTCGACTCTCAGCATCGGGCGCGTCGGAAAGGCCAGATCGCCCTCGGGGGGCGCGTAGAGTGTCCCCCTGAAACGGAAATCTTTCAGATACGCCAGATAGTCGGGGTGGAATTCCTGGGCCCGCAGAAAGTCCAGGTCCTTCCGGTCGAAGCGCAAATTCTCCAGTACCGCCAGCAAATCCGGCAACCCGGCGAAAACCGTATAGCCGCCTCCGAACGGGTTTTTGCGGAAAAAATAGTCGAAAACCGCGTACTCCGCCTGGCGGCCGGCCAGAAAATAGCCCTGCCCCATGGCGATTTCGTACTGGTCGGTGTATGTGGCCGTGATATCGAGCATGAGCGTTTTCCCGGGCCTCAAGTCGGTCCTGCAATGGGTTTGTTGACGGCGTCCGGCCCGTGCCGGCGGCGGCGCTGGTGCACCTTGCGATTTACTCCTGATCCGGTTTGAGTGAAAAGAATTTCTGAAAACGGTCATTGAGTTTTTCAGGGTTTGAAAGCACCGTTCCTGGCGCCAGCTCGGGTTTCTCGGGCAAAACAGCGTCAACCGGGAGTGGCGCCCGACGGACGATGTCGTCGATGAGGGTCAGGATAAAGGCCCTGACGACAGGGTTGAAGATATCGTTGTGGCCCGTCATGATGGACGCATCGGTCTTGATGAAATAAAGCGGGTAATGGTCGGGCAGCGGGCCGAAAGTCGGGTGGCCTGAAAGGGTCGTACGGCCCCTGGGAACACACCCATCGGGCGCCTGGCCGCAGGTTTGAAGGTTCAGGCTCGGTTGACCGTCCACGTCGCTGCGGGTCAGGCGGTGGGTCAGGTAGGGGGCGAAGTTGCCCACCGTCGTGGTGTCCAGGTGCTCTTCCTTGAGAACCAGATGTTCCCCACTCAGGCGATCCGTGTAGTAGGTGCGCTCCAGGTCAAGCTGGTGCCAGGTGAGCAGCAAGTCGAGGGACTGGCCCATGGGAAAGCTGTTGTGGGTGGCCCAATCGGCATCGGTGCTGATGGAAATCAGCATCGGGTTCTGGTTTGCCTTGTAGCTTTCCGATAGCGCCGCTTCCACCAGGTTGAGCACCCGGTTGGCCTCGATGGCCGGGTTGAGCAGAATTACGGCATCCCCGATGGGCACCCTCGCGTGGCCCCGGGGATCCCGGCCGATGGCCCGCTCGGTCAATATCTCCGACACGGCGCTGGCGACGATCGCACCGCCGAAACTGTGGCCGACCACCACCAGCACGTTTTGCGGCCGCTTTTGATCGATTTGATCCAATTCCAGCAGCAGCTTGGTAACCCCTCCGGTGCCCACCTCCTCGGCGACGCTCTTGCGATCCCAAAAGGTGAGGTTCTCGACTATCGGCAGATTGAGGCTCGCCCCCCGCCACCCGATGTAGACCCCGACCAAACGCCTGTTTCCCAGGGTTGAGGCCCCCTTTCCAATGACGGTCAGCGCTTTTTTGAAATCGATGAGGTTGGGGTCGGTTTCAGCGGCGTTGTGCTTCCAGCCATGAACGAAGGTAACCACCACCACGCCCCCTTCACGGTCGCGCGCGCGGATTCTGTCAAGGACATCCTCAACCCACTGGTTGTTGAAGGCATTGCCCCGCTCGGTGAACTCGGCGAAGGCCAAATCGTAGTCGGGGTGCTCCTGAAAGTAACTCAAACCACATTCTGACCCCGACGGTTCAGCGCAGTTTTCGAGCTTCCACGCGAGGGTATGGTAGGGATTTTTGGTGGCGCACCCGGCAACGGTGAAAACGATCAGCAACAGAAGGCTTTGGATGGGACGCGATGGGCGTGTCGTCATTGCGATGCCTCCTTTTGGATGGGGTCGATCGACTGGCGAACTGGGCCTTCAGTGAAGGCCGAACCCGGGCGGTTTTCTGGTGTTCTCGGCGAAAAAAGAAATTACCGGTTGGGTACAGATGAAAGAAAACGCCATGACCCAACTTCAGATGAGATCCAAGCGACGGCAAGATCTGGGCGATGGAAAAACTTCAGCGGCAAAAATAAAAAAATTCTGAAATATTTTTACGGGTTTTGCAAGTTTTTTTTGGCCGCTTCTTCGCCGGCTCTCCCAACACTTTCGATGCCCACTTGACACGAGACCAGAGGCGCTTATGATTTTTTAAAACCGGGTCACGAAGGCCCCCATTGTCCTAACGGATTAGGAACCGCAAAAGGAGGATCACCATGGAAGGCAAACACGAGCACAAGCATCTGCATGGTCATGAACACACCCACACTCACAGCCATGAGCATTCCCACGAGGGCAAGACCCACAGCCACGAGCATTCCCATACCCATGCCCACGAGCATGTTCATGAGCACATGCACCCCCACACCCACAGTAACGCACCCCACGTGCACGACCATGACCACACCGGTGATCATGGGGACCATGACCACGACCATCCCGGACACGAGGCCGAAAAGCACGATCACACCCACTGAACCTGACTCCAGAGGTTCGGGTCCGGTAACTTGAGAAAGCCCCGCAGCGTGACGGCCGGTGCTTGAGCGCCGGTCGTCACCTGGGCCCCGGACGAAACCGTTAGCCAGCGCCGCAACAAAACGATTGACAGCCAACACCCGAAAGGTTAATAGGGTGGCCTAACCGACGGACCGAATTCCGTTTTGCACCGACCGACCTAATATTTCATATACCAACCAAGAGCCATGAAGGCGACCATCCCCCAAGCGGCAGCGCGAAGGGCGGCCATTCTTCATGGCTTTTTTTGACCGCCGCAACCGGATGCCGCTTGTAAACCATTTTGACAAAGGAGAGTCAGATGCAGAAGAGTCAATCGTTGGTTGCAGTCGTTGCGGCGGCCCTGTTGATGCTCACGGCCGCTCCGGTTCTGGCCCATTTCGGCGCCCTGATCCCCTCCAGCGCCATCGTTACCCAGGATGACCCCAAGACGGTGACCATCGAGGTCAAGTTCATCCATCCACTTGAGCAGCACTTCATGGAAATGGTCAAGCCAAAGCAGTTCGCCGTGATGCACGCCGAGCAGAAGACCGATCTTCTGGCCAGCTTGAAAGAGGCCAAGGGAAACGGCCCCGACCAGGCCGAGAAATTCACTTTCTGGACCGCCGACTTCCCGATCAAACGGCCGGGGGATTATACCTTCTTTGTCGAGCCGACCCCCTACTGGGAGCCAGCCGAGGACCTTTACATCGTCCACTACACCAAGGTCTGCGTTAACGCCCTGGGTCTTGAGGAAGGCTGGGACCAGCCGGTCGGACTGGAGACCGAGATCGTTCCCATGACCCGCCCCTACGGCCTGTGGACTAACAACCTCTTCACCGGTCAGGTGCTCCTCAAGGGCAAACCCGCCCCCTTTGCCGAGGTGGAGATCGAGTATCTCAATGCCTCCCCCGGCAACACCGGGGTGGTAGTGCCGCCGGCGGACCCTTACGTGACCCAGGTGGTCAAGGCCGATGCCAACGGGGTCTTCAGCTACGCCATGCCCCGGGCCGGCTGGTGGGGGTTTTCAGCCCTGAGCGAAGCCGATTGGACCATCGACCACGAGGGACAAAAGAAGAACGTCGAGATCGGCGCGGTCTACTGGGTGCACACCCGGGATATGAAATGATCTTTTGGAATGAGGACTGCGCGATGAAAATTCCGAAAACGCTGGCCGTTTGCATCCTGGTGTCGCTCCTGCTGGGCGGCACCGCATCGGCCCACAAGGTCAATCTCTTCGCCTATGCCGAGGCGGGCACGGTCCATACCGAGAGCTATTTTCCGGACGGACGGCCGGTTGCCGACGGCAAGGTGATGGTCTATGACAGCGGCGAGGCCCTGCTGCTGGAGGGACGGACGGACCCGGAGGGCCTGTTCAGCTTCCCCATTCCCAAGGTCGATGACCTGAACATCGTCCTGGACGCCAGCATGGGACACAAGGCCAGCTTCACGCTTAAAAAAGCCGAGGTGGAGGCCGGCAAATGACCGGGTGCAAGGCTGCGCCTTCCCGCGGCAGGAAATTCCTCGCCGCGGTGCTGGTCTCTGCCTGTCTGGTGTTTGCGGCCGGACCGGCTTTAGGAGAAACCCCTGACGAGCAGGACCCGGCGCAGTTGGCCGCGCTCCTGGCCGAGCAGAACAGCAGCCTGGCGCGCGAGCTGCGGCGCATCCAGCGGGAAATCGCCGCCCTGCGGGCCGATCTCGGCAAGCCGGGCCTCCAGGAGATTCTCGGCGGCATCGGCTACATCTTCGGCCTCTTCGGGACCGCCGCCTTTGTGGCCAGCCGGCGCCGGGACCGCAGCCCGAACGGCCCCCAAGACAGCGGCGGAAACTGACCATGCACATCTCCGATGGGGTTCTCCCGATTTCCGTGACAGTCGGCGGCTATGCCGCCAGCGCCGCCCTGGCCGCCTGGAGCGCCCGCCGCACCCGCAGCGAAGAGCTGCCCAAGGTGGCGGTGGTGACGGCGGCCTTCTTCGTGGCCTCCCTGATTCACGTCCCCTTCGGGCCCACCAGCGTCCACCTGCTCATCCCGGGCCTGGCCGGCGCCCTGCTCGGGCCGTCGGCCTTCCTTGCCATCGGTCTCGGCCTGCTCTTGCAAAGCATGCTCTTTCAGTTCGGCGGGCTGACCGCCCTGGGTGCCAACACCCTGATGATGGGGGTGCCCGCCCTGCTCTGCGGGGTTTTCTTCCAGCGGTTCAAGGGCCGCAGCCGGCGGCGGCAGTCGATCATCGGCGGGCTTGCCGGCGCTTTGGGGACCGCCCTGGCCGCCCTGGTCCTGGCCCTGCTCCTGGCCACCGGCGGCGAGGACTTTTTCGGGGTGGCCAAGATCGCCCTGGCGGCCCACGTGCCGGTGGTGGTCATCGAGGGGCTGGTCAGCGCCTTTACCATCGGCTTCCTGGCCAGGGTCAAACCGGCGCTGTTGGAGCCGGCTTTCGTCGAGACCCGGAAAGCGGTTCATGCCTGAAGTGACGGAGGTCGTCCTGGCCGCCTGGCAGTTTACCGCACTGCTGCTGGCTCCGTTGGCCATCCTGGCGGCGGCGGCCGCCGGCCTGCGCCGTCTGGTGCGCCCGCGCGGGGCCCAGACCGAGGACCCGGACTGGTCGGTCCCCCCCCTGGCCGACGCTGGGGGCGCAACCCTCTTCCACCGCTGGGACATCCGCTGCAAGCTCCTGACCCTGATCGTGTACAGCTTTATCGTGGCGTCCCTCGGCCGTGTGGCCCCGGCCCTGGCCGCCGTGGCGGTCTCGCTGCTGGCCCTGGTGCTGGCGCGCGCATCCTGGGAGCGTGTATTGATGCGCCTTCTGGCCATCAGCGGATTTGTGGCCATGCTGCTGGTGGTCATGCCCCTGACCGCCCCGGCCCGCCCCGGCGACACGGTCCTGGTGGTCGGCGGAGTGGACTGGATCGGCTTCAACCTGCGCGGCCTCGCCAAGGCCCTCGCCATCGTCGCCAAGGCCGTGGCCATCGCGCTTTTGATGGAGCCGCTGCTGACAACGGCCCCCCTGCCGGTCACCCTCCACGGGCTGACGAAGCTGGGGGCGCCGGACATGGTCGGCCAGATGGTGCTGCTCAGCCACCGCTACCTGCACGTCTTCCGCCACGAGGCCGAGCGCATGGCCGCCGGCATGCGGGTACGCGGCTTCCGCAAACGGACCGACCTGGAGACCCTGCGGGCTGTGGCCAATTTTCTGGGGATGCTTTTCGTGCGAAGCTTCGAGCGGACCGAACGGGTCTTCGACGCCATGCGCGCCCGGGGCTACCGGGGGCGCTTCCCGGCCCCGGCCGAGCTGCGGATGCAAAAGGCCGATCTCGCGCTGGCATTCGCCTGGCTGGCGATCGGTGCGGTTCTGGTGGCCTATGACCGGCTGGGCGGATGAGGCCTCGCCATGACCCATGACCCATTACCGGAGCTGCAGCGGCCGGCGCCCGAGCAGACCCTCTTCAGCCTGCGGGGCCTCGCCTACCGTTACGCCGACGGCACCCCGGCCCTGACGGGCATCGATCTCGACGTATATCCGGGGGACCGGATGGCCCTGGTGGGCCACAACGGCTCCGGCAAGACGACCCTGGTCAAGCAGCTCTGCGGACTTCTGACACCTTCGGCCGGGGAGGTCTTCTACCGCGGGCGGCCGCTCGACGGGGAACATCTCGACCGGGCCCGGCTGGAGATCGGCCTGCTCTTTCAGGACCCCGACGACCAGCTATTCGGCCACACCCTGATCGACGACGCGGCCTTCGGGCCCCGCAACCAGGGGTTGGCGCGAACCCCTGCGGAGGCGGCCGCGCGCCTGGCACTAGAACGGGTCGGGTTGGCGCAGCTGGCCTACAAGGCCCCCCACAACCTCAGCTTCGGCCAGAAAAAGCGCGCGGCCCTGGCCGGGCTGCTGGCCATGCGGCCCGAGGTCTTGATCCTGGACGAGCCCACCACCAACCTCGACCCCCGCCAGGAGGAGATCTTCCTCGACCTGCTGCGGAAATTTGCGGGGACCCTGATCTGCATCAGCCACGACCTGATCTTTCTCTACGAGCTCTGCGAGCGGGCCGTAGTGATCGAGCGCGGCCGCATCCACCACGACTACAGCCTGCGGGAGCTCGTCTCCCAGCGGGACTCGCTGCGCGCGCACGGACTGGACTTCTCATTCAGGCTGGCCGCGGAGGCGCCGCTGCCTTTGGATCCCGGCCAAGCCAAACCGGTCCGCCGGCCGTCCGCCGAACCCTCCGGAAACCCCGCGGACCCGCCCCTGGTTTCCCTGGGGGATTATCGCTACCGTTATCCCGACGGCACCCGGGCCCTGGCGGGCGTCGATCTCGATATCCATCGCGGGGAGCGTCTGGCCATCGTCGGCGAGAACGGGGCCGGCAAGACCACCCTGCTCGCCTGCCTGCTGGGCCTGCGCCCGGGCGAGGGGGCCTTCCACTTCGCCGGCGAGCCGGTGACCGCGGGGCGCCGCAAATCCCTCTGGCGCCGGGTGGGCATGGTCTTCCAGGACTGCGCCGACCAGCTCTTCTGCCCGAGCGTTGCCGAGGAGGTCGCCTTCGGCCTCAAGCGCCTGGGGTGTTCGGCGGCCGAGACCCGCGAGCGGACCGCCGCCGCCCTGGCCCGGGTGCGCCTCTCGGGGTTCGAGGCGCGGGTCCCGCTGCACCTTTCCGGCGGCGAACGCAAACGCCTGGCCCTGGCCTGCGTGCTCGCCATGGCGCCCGAGCTTCTGATCCTGGACGAGCCCACCGCAGGCTTGGACCCCGCGGGGGAGGAACTGTTGCTGGACATCTTGGCCGGCCTTGACGCAACCCTGCTCCTGGTCAGCCACGACATGTTTTTCGTGGGGGAGTTGACCCGCCGGACCCTGGTCATGCACCAGGGCAGGATCGCCTGCGATCTCCCCACCCGGGAATTCATGCGCGACGAGGCCCTCGGCAACCTCAACGGCCTCGCCTTCATCTACCGCCGGGACTGCGGCACCGCCATCCGGGAGCTGCAGCACGAGCACGAGCACAGCCACCCCCACCGGCACCGCCACGCCCACCCCCACCGCCACGGCGAAACCCTGCACGCCCATCCCCATGAGCATGTCCACGAGCACCCGCACCGCTTCGCCCACCGGCACCCCGGCGGCGACGCGGTCCATGAGCACCCTCCCGAGCGCTGCCACGAGCACGACCACCCGGGGCACGCGGCCGAACCCCACGATCACGAACACGAGTGACCCGGCGGCGGAAAATCCCCTCAGGCCGCCATCACCAAGCCCTTTGAGGGCCTCCATGACCGCCGGCTGTGGGTCATTCCGTCTGCCGGGGAGCGTCCGGACTTTCGGGTGGCGGGCCTTCAGGCTGACTGGGGGCGGCAGCTGCGGGCACCTGGATCTCGATGGCGCCCGCAGCACCGGTAAAAACGCCCTGGGTCGGGCCCTCCTCGCGGTGGTTGCGCGGCTCGAAAGGCTGGAACCCGGCGCAGCCCGCCAGGAGAGCCAAGGCCGTGGCACCCGCCAGCAGCCGGCGCCGGGCCCCGCCGGTTTTTGTGAAGGCCGCCATCAGAACTTGACCCTGGCGCCGAGGGTGCCGGCATGGATGTCCTCGACGCCCGGCCCGGCGTCGCGATCCAGTGAAAAAAGACGGTACTGCAGGTAGAGTTCGGTGCCGAACGGCTCGATCAGCTGCACCACCGCAGCACCGATGGAATAGCCTTCGTCGTCTTCGGCCGTGGTGTTGAAGGAGCGGGTATAGTCGACCCCGAAAGCCGTGGTGCCCAGTTCCCAGAGATCCGCGATCCAGCCGAGCTTGGCGTAGAGGTTGAGGGGGTCGTCGCGGTCGTCGCGGTCCAGCAGGCCGGAGGAAAGGGTCAGGTTGAGGCCCGTATCCTCGTGCAGCATTGAGAACGAGCCGTTGTAGCGCAGGTCGGTGTTGTCCTGGTTGGGGTCGGAGACGGCCGCCGCAGCGGCCGCTTTGAAGCCATACCCCTGCCCGCCCCAGAAGAGGGCCGCATCCGCGCGCTGATTGCTCACCACCGAGCCGGCCAGGCTGAACCCATAGAAGCTCGGCGTGTCGTAGCGCAGCCGGGACTGGCGGCTCAGGCCGTCCTGGTCGTTGAAGGCGTCCGAGACCTCGATGCCGGTCAAATTCTTGCCGCCGCGGGTGCGGAACTGCAGCCCGGCGACGATGTCCGAGACGCTCGAGTACAGGACCACGTCGGTGCGCGAAAGATCCACCTGGGAGGTGTTGTTGGAGGCCGTGTCGCCCTTGCCCAGGGAGAGCTTGCCGTAGGTCTTGCTGGCCAGGGAGACCTCGGCCCAGCGCCCCTGGACATAGTTCTCGTCGCCGCCCTCGTTGCCCTGGGTGACGGTGGAGGATTCGTTCGGGGCGAAGGCAAACTCGAGCCGCGAGCCCAGGGTGAGGTCATCGTTCAGCTTGGCCGTGCCGACCAGGCGGGCGCGGCTATTGCTGACGTCGTTGTCGACGTAATACGCTTTGAGGTTGTCGCCGTCGTCGACCATGTTGACGGCGCGGTTCACCTGACCGGAGATGGCCAGCTTGACCCGCTCCTGGCCCGACGTGACGGGCGCCGTCGGCGCCGCCTGCTGGGCGGTTGCCGCGGCCTGCTGAGCTGCCGATTGGGCTTGGGCGGCCTGGGTCTTGGCCTCCGTGGTCTGATCGCTCAAGGCGTTGACCTGCTGCTGCAGGGCGTTGAGCATCTCGGCCTGGGATTTGAGTTCCTGGGACTGCCGCTGGAGCAGTTCCTGCTGCTGCTGGATGGTCTCCTGAAGTTGCTTCAACGTCTGGCTGTCGACGACGACCGTTTGAGCCCCGGCCACAGCGGCGGCGATGGTCAGCCACACCGTCAACATTCCCCCGGCCCAACAAAAAACGTTCTTTCTGAGCATGTTGGAAGCCCTCCTCCGAAGATCTGATTTACGTTGCATGAAAATGGCACTCAAAGTCACTCCGGTCTGCCTGAGCCATGATCGCCGCGCTTCACTGCGGCCGGAGCGATCGGTGGCCGCTGCCGGGCCGGTATCTCCAAGGCCCGGTCTATACCCTGTGCCGGCGCCGGCGGACCGAGAACCCGAACCGGCCCAGGCTGCGGCCCAGCGCGAAATACTCCCCGTGCCCGAAGGCCAGCAGCCCGGCGCGGTCCAGGCAAAGGCGCCCCTTGCCGTCCAGCAGCGCCGGGTCCACCTGCACGGCGAGCACCTCGGCGAGAAAAAGCGTGTGCGACCCCAGGGCCAGCGCCTCACGCACCCGGCACTCGATGTTCAGCGGGCACTCCCGCACCACGGGGCAGCGCACCTTGAGGGCCGCATCCGCGGTCAGGCCGGTGGCAGAGAACTTGTCCACACTGCGCCCGGAGACCATCCCGCACCAGTCGACGGTCTGCACCTGGCGCGCCGATGGCAGGTTGACCACGAACTCGCCGGTCGCCCGGATGACCCTGTGGGAATGGCGCTCGGGGCGGACCGCGATGGAGAGCATCACCGGGTCGCTGCAGACGCTGCCGGTCCAGGCGATGGTGATGAGATTGGCCTGCCAGCCATCCAACCCGCCGCAGCTCACCAGAACCGCCGGAATGGGCGCCAGCAGATTGCCCGGCTTCCAGGCCTGCTTCGGGGTGGAACCGGGGGCGGCCTTGGGGCCGCGGCGGCGCTCAATCTTTAGTGGCGGCATGCCTCCGGGGGGCCCGCGCCGGTCTGGCTTCGCGCGGCCGGCCGGTGCCCCCCGCCCCCCGCGGGTCTTTTTGCGGGTCTCAGCCATCCGCTGGGGAGGCTTCCACAGCCGCCCCGTCTGGCGGCGCCGCGACGGGGGCGGCCGTTTCCCGGATCGCCGGACCCAGCAAAATGGCCAGGGGGCGGGTGTGGGGGCTCGCGTCCAGGGCGATGATCACCGCCATGGTGAGCGGAACGGCCAGGAACATGCCGACGACGCCGAACAGCCAGCCCCAGAAGAGCAGGGCCACGAACACCACCAGGCTAGAGATGCCGAGCCCCTTGCCCATGATCCGGGGCTCCAGGACGCTGCCGATGCCGGTGTTGATCACCAGGAAGCCGACCGCGACCAGCAGCGTCGTTTGCAGGTCCGTCTGCACCAGCGCGATCAGGACCGGCGGAATCATCATCACGATGTTGCCGACCACCGGCACGAAGTTCAGAAAGAAGGCCAGCACGCTCCAGAGCACGACGAAGTCGATGCCGAGGGCATACAGCCAGAACCAGACGCAAAACGCGGTCGCCAGGCTGGTCAGGCTCTTGATCAGCATGTAGCGTTTGATCACGTCCCCGAGCCGCTTGAGACGTTCGTCGCCGGCCTCGGTCAGATGAAAGGCGGCCCGCAGCTTGGCGGGCACGGTGCCCGCTTCCAGCAGGATGAAGACCACGGCGAGCAAGACCAGGAGGCCGGTGGCGAAGAAGCCGCCGGCGTTGGAGAGCAGAAAACGTATGCCGACGACCACTTTGCCCGGGTCGAGTAGCTCGGGAATGGCCTGGCGCGAGCCCTCGGCGCCCAGGGCCTCCATCCAGCGGCCGAATTGTTCGCCGAGCAGCAGGAAGCGCTCCTGATAGGTGGGCAGGCGCTCTCGGAAACCCTCCAGCGCACCGGTGGTCAGCAGCGCCAACAGACTGCCGATATCCACCAGCACGAAGGTGATCACGCCCAGGGCGGCCCACTTGGGCATCCCGAGCCGCCGCATCCAGTGCAAGGCCGGGGTGGCGACGATCGCGATGAAAACCGCCAGCAGCAGGGGGGCGAGAAACGGCGCGGCCATCCGCGCCACGAACAACACCAGGGCGAGCGCCCCGGCGACGATCAGGCCGCGGGCGGGGGGGGTCAAACCGGCGAAGTGGTCCGTCAACATTTCGTAAACCTCCTCTAACCGTATTCTAGAGAATGCAGTTGGCCGATCCCGATAGATTTTCTAATGGTCACAGCGGTGGGCATCTGTAAAGCACTTTTTATATCAACCCCACCATTGACGCACCTTACCGAACACTCGGCCGGCCCGATTTCCAGGGCCGAACAAACGGCCGTTGACAATACTTGGCATTTAAGCGTAATTTAATTTTAGATTTGTTAAATGCCCCCCCAGGCGGGGGAATTCATGCCGGTCTTCCCCCACCTGGCGGCACCTGCGCTCGCCCGCTGCATGCGTTTCGGCGCGCACCCGGAGGAGGAACCGCCCATGGCCCCCCTCACAGCTAGCGCCCCAGGGTATCAGACCCCACCCTCCCCCCCTGACGAAGACCCCCGCTGGAAAAAGGTGATCCGCACCATGCGCCTGAACGGCTTCAGCGCCACGGCGCTGATCGAAACCCTGCACACGGTTCAGGAAAGCTTCGGTTACCTCGAGCCCCAGGCGCTTAGATTCGTTGCCCGTTCCCTGCGGGTGCCCCTCAGCCGGGTTTACGCGGTGGCGACCTTCTATCACGTCTTCACCCTGAAACCCCCGGGCCGGCATACCTGCGTGGTCTGCCTTGGAACGGCCTGCTTTATCGGCGGCGCGAACACCATTTTAGACGGCATCCGAGACGCCCTGACCATCGCCCCGGGCGAAACCACCGCCGACGGCAACGTCTCGCTGCTCACCGCCCGCTGTCTGGGCGCCTGCGGCCTGGCGCCGGCGGCGGTTTTCGACGGCGCGGTGCAGGGCAACCTCACGCTGCCGGCGGTTCTTGAAAAAATAAGGGGGTGGACCGAGCCATGATGCTGGACGAAATCAACGAGATCGCGCAGCGCCAGCGGGAAAAGGAGACCGGCTTCCGGCACCGGATCAACGTCTGCATCGCCGCCGGCTGCCTGTCCAGCCGCAGCGACGACATTGTCGCGGCGTTCGAGGAGGAAATCGCCCGCCGCGGCCTTGAAAAGAGCTGCCGGGTGAAGGGTGTCGGGTGCCTGGGCCTGTGCGCCGGCGGGCCCCTGGTGGCCGTCGAGCCGGCGGGGATTCTCTACCGCGGGGTCGCCGCAGACGACGTCGGGGAAATCGTGGATGCGCTCCCCGGCAGCCCCCTGGCGCGCCTGCACTGCCCCCGGGAGACGCCCTTTTTCCAGCGCCAGCAAAAAATCGTGCTGGAAAACTGCGGCTGGATCGACCCCACCGCCATCGAGGACTACATCGCCGCCGACGGCTATCAGGCGATGCACACCGCTCTGACCCGCATGACGCCGGAGGAGGTCACCCGCGAGGTGTCCCGCAGCGGCTTGCGCGGCCGCGGCGGGGCGGGGTACCCCACCGGGCTCAAGTGGTCGACCGTCGCCAAGGCCGAAAGCGCCACCAAATTCGTGGTCTGCAACGCCGACGAAGGCGACCCCGGCGCCTTCATGGACCGCAGCGTCCTGGAGAGCGACCCGCACCGCGTAATCGAGGGCATGGTCATCGCCGGCTGGGCGGTGGGCGCCAGCCGGGGCTTCATCTACCTGCGGGCCGAATACCCGCTGGCCGTCAAGCGGGTCAAAGCGGCCATAGCAGCGGCCGAGCGCAGCGGGCTGCTGGGCGGCAGCCTCTTTCACACCCCCTTCGGCTTCGACATCAAGGTCCGCCTGGGTGCCGGGGCCTTTGTCTGCGGTGAGGAGACCGCTCTCATCGCCTCCATCGAAGGGCGCCTGGGCCGCCCGCGGCCACGCCCGCCCTACCCCGCCGAGCACGGCCTGTGGGGCGCCCCGACGCTCATCAACAACGTCGAGACCTTCGCCAACATCCCCCCAATCCTGCGCAACGGCAGCGGCTGGTTTGCCGGCATCGGGACCGAAAAGAGCAAGGGCACCAAGGTCTTCGCCCTGGCCGGGCGGGTCAGGAACACCGGGCTGATCGAAGTCCCGATGGGGACCACCCTGCGGGACATCGTCTACGCCATCGGCGGCGGCATCCGGGAAGACCGGACCTTCAAGGCGGCCCAGACCGGCGGGCCCTCCGGGGGGTGCATTCCCGAAGAGCACCTGGACCTGCCCATCGACTACGACTCCCTGGTCGAGGTCGGTTCCATCATGGGCTCGGGGGGCATGATCATCATGGACGAGACCGCCTGCATGGTGGACGTGGCCAAATTCTTCATGGGCTTCTGCTGCGCCGAGTCCTGCGGCGCCTGCGTCCCCTGCCGCGTGGGGACCACCCAGCTCCACCGGCTGCTGGAGCGGATCACCGCGGGCCACGGCACGGCGGGGGACCTGGCCAGAATCGAGGACCTCTGCGACCTGGTCCAGAACACCAGCCTCTGCGGGCTCGGCCAGACCGCCCCCAACCCGGTGGTGAGCACGCTGCGCTATTTTCGGGACGAATACGAGGCCCACATCCAGGAAGGCCGCTGCCCGGCCGGCGCCTGCAAGCTCGGTCAGTGAAAGGAGCACCGTGATGGCCCACCCACCATTCGACCCGCGGCACGCGGCACACCCCACAGGCAGCCGCCCGGCGCCCATCCTGACTCTCAAGATCGACGGCCAGGATGTCGGCGCCCGCAGCGGTGACACGATCCTCACGGTCGCCCGCGAAAACGACATCCACATCCCCACCCTGTGCCACCTGGAAGGCCTCTCGACCCTGGGCGCCTGCCGTCTGTGCCTGGTGGAGGTGGCCGGCGCCAACCGGCTGCTGCCGGCCTGCGTCACCGCCGTGCGCGAGGGCATGGCGGTGACAACGCGCTCCGAGCGCCTGCAGACCTACCGCCGCAAGCTGCTGGAGCTTTTTTTCAGCGAGCGCAACCATGTCTGCGCCGTCTGCGTTTCAAACGGCCACTGCGAGCTGCAGGATCTGGCCGACACCCTCGGGATGACCCACGTGCGCTACGACTATCTCTACCCGCCGGCAGCGATCGACGCCTCCCACCCCCGGTTTTCGGTGGACCACAACCGCTGCATCCTCTGCCTGCGGTGCCTGCGCGCCTGCGAGGAGATCGAGGGGGCCCACACCTGGGACGTGATGGGACGCGGCATCGACTGCCGCGTGATCACCGACCTGAACCAGCCCTGGGGGGAGTCGGAGAGCTGCACCGGGTGCGGCAAATGCGTCCAGGTCTGCCCCACCGGGGCGCTCACCGAAAAGGGCCGGGCCGTGGCAGAAATGGTCAAAAACAAGGAATTCCTGCCCTACCTGCGGATCATGCGCCGGCGCACGTTCTGACACGGCCGGCCGACCTCGGGCCTCGCGGGCCGGGGGCGGCGGCCGCGGGGCGACCCGGGGCGGCGGGGATAGGAGGGTCTGATGGGCAAAATCCGACTGGCCACCACCTGGCTGGACGGCTGTTCCGGCTGCCACATGTCGTTTCTGGACCTGGACGAGGAGGTGCTCGCGATCCTGGACCGGGTCGAGCTGGTTTATGGGCCGCTGGTGGACGCCAAGCAGATCCCGCCGGGAATCGACGTGGCCCTGGTGGAAGGGGCGGTGAGCACCGCGGCTGACCGGGAAAAAATCCTGCTGCTGCGCGAGCGCGCCGCCGTTCTGGTGGCCCTGGGGGACTGCGCCGTGACCGGCAACGTACCGGCCATGCGAAACCGCTTCAGCCCAAAGGAGGTGCTGGCGCGCGCCTACATCGAAAATGCGACCACCCATGCGCAGGTGCCCGGCACGGACGTGCCGCGGCTTTTGGCGCCGGTCCGGCCGCTGCATGAACTGGTGGCGGTGGACGTTTTCGTCCCGGGCTGCCCGCCACCGGCCGCGGCCATCGGCTTTGCCCTGGGGGAGCTGCTGGCCGGCCGCGTTCCCGACCTGGCCGGGCGCTCGCGCTTCGGGGCTTGAAAACGGAGGGGGTTGTCATGGGACGGCGGATTGAAATCGAACCGGTCACCCGCATCGAGGGCCACGGCACCATCACCGTCCAGCTGGACAATCAGGGCCGGGTCGACGACGCCCGCTTTCACGTCACCCAGTTCAGGGGGTTTGAAAAGTTCTGCGAGGGCCGGCCCTACTACGAGATGCCCGCGCTGGTGGAGCGGATCTGCGGCATCTGCCCCGTCAGCCATTCCCTGGCTTCGGCCAGGGCCTGCGACGCCATCCTGGGGGTGCGCGTGCCGCAGACGGCCCAAAAGCTCCGCCGCGTGCTCAACTGCGCGGCGTTCATCGCCTCCCACGCCCTGAGCTTCTTTTACCTCTCGGCGCCGGACCTGCTGCTGGGGATGGATGCCGACCCGGCCCGACGCAACCTGCCGGGGCTGGCGGCCGCCAACCCGGCGGTGGTCAAAAACGGGATCGCCCTGCGCAGGACGGGCCAGGGCATCATCGAAGCCTTCGCCGGCAAACGCATCCACCCTGCCTGGGTCGTGCCGGGGGGGGTGAATGCCGGCCTAACGGCCGAAAAGCGGGATAAAATCCAGGCCGATCTGCCCGCCGCCAGGGCCATCGTTTTGGACTCGCTGACGGATTTCAAGAGGCGTATCGCCGGCTTCCAGGATGAGATCGCATCCTTTGCCAACTTCCCCTCCCTCTTCGTGGGACTGGTGAATGCCGAGGGCGACCTCTCTTTGAGCGACGGCACCCTGCGGTTCGTCGACGCC
>JAJDNY010000167.1 GCA_022340425.1 Desulfobacteraceae bacterium
TTCCGCCCCCGCATGGCGGCGTAGGTCGTTTCCGCGCATACGGCAACCCTGTTTTCAAGGGGTGCCACTTTGATCACCCCTTTGACGGCCATGGCCGCCTCTGCGACATAGGATTGAAGATACGCTCCGTAACGGGGCGGCCGGGCCACAACGGCAATACACATACCGGGCAGGGTGAAATCGATGCCATAAACGGTCTTGCCCATTACTTTGTCCGGGATATCAAAACGCTCCTTTTGAGTACCGATAATGCGGTAATCTTTGGGCTCTTTTAAAGGCGGATCTGCAGGAATCGGCCGTTTACCGGCAGCTTCCGCCAACTGCCCAAAGCTCAAGCTGCGCCCGTCTGGATGAAGGACTTTCCCGTTCCGGGTGACACATTTTTCCCCGGGAATCCCCCATTGCTCAGCTGCCGCTTCAACCAGCATCCATCGGGCGGCGGCGCCCACCTTGCGGAGCAGATCCCATCGATGGCGAATACTGCTGCTTCCGCCGGTTGCTTGCACATGCCATACAGGGCTTTTAAACGGCTCTGCCGCAAGCGCCATTTTGACCTGCACCTTTCCCCAGGCCGCATCCAGTTCGTCGGCGATAACCATGGGAATACCGGTATGGGTTCCCTGGCCGAGGTTGGTCTGGCCCACCCAAACCGTGATCGTATCATCGGTTGCAATCTCCAGAAACGCGTGGGGTTTAAATGGCAGTTCTGAAGCGCCCCTTGCCGAAGATGCATTAAACAGGGTTAAAGGGCTTGAAAAGGCGCTTACGGCAATCACCAGACTGCTTTTCTTTAAAAAAGATCTTCTCGTCATATCGGTTTGCATGGTTTAGCCTCCCTGTTTAGCGGTCATTTCGGCAGCCAGTGTGATCGCCTGTTTAATCCTTGGATGTGAGCCGCATCGGCAGATGACGTTATCCATGGCTTCGTTGATCTGCGCCTCGGACGGATTGGGTACCCGGGATAGAAAATCAACCGTCTGCAGAATAATGCCGGGCTGGCAATATCCGCACTGGGGCACCTGCTTTTCGATCCAGGCAACCTTCACCGGATGATTGTCTGGTAAACCCTCGATGGTCGTGATGTCACTTCCCTGGACGTCTTCTACAGTGACCACACAGGAACGCTGGGCCTCACCGTTAATGAGAACCGTGCAAATGCCGCATTCGGCAATTCCGCAAGCATATTTCACGCTGGTAATCCCCAGGTTGTCCCGCAGGACCCACAACAAAGGAGTTTCCGGGTCCACATCGACCTGCTTTTCCATACCGTTCACAGTTAATGTAAACATGCTACCTCCTTTATTTGGTGACTTCGTTCACGATTAAGAATGCGCCGGCTATGGGAGCCTATCTTTCTCGATCTTTATTTTTCCGGACATCTCTCTTATATATGTAGAATGTTATTGTAGTCCGCGCGCCCATTCGGTGTGGTGTCTCAAGTCTTGGAAAACTATCCGTAACCTTGCCGGAGCACAAGAGGAAATTTTTGGCCTATTCCGGTTGTCTCGTTCGACACTAAGCCATCCGCTGGACCGCGAGTATGGTGATATCATCCGATCGTGGCGGTTTTTCCACTGGCAGGGGTGACGAATGGAACTGCTTGCATCGCTTTTGGTCGGTAAGCCCCTCAATATTCTTGCGATCGCCGTCGTCTGCCTGGCGAGCCACTTTCTCATCCGGCTCACCGGCATCCGGTCGGAGCGTCACCCGCGGGCCCTGCTGGTGGTGGCCGCTGCCTGGGCGGTTTATTCAGCCTGGGAGTGGCTGGTGGTCACCCGCACGCCCGATGCCAACATCCGGGTCGATCTGCTGGTGATTTGGCCGACCATCTCGATCATCTCGGTCTGGTTCGGGGTCCGGGCCTTTCGTTAGGGCGACCCGGCGCATCCGTCGCCCTTTAGGAAATAGTAAGGCCATGAACCGACCGCCGATGTAAGGGCCTCGGCAAGAAATAATTCCACATCTTGATTGTCTTTTGGCTCGTCACCGGCGTTACATCCGCCGGCACATATCCCGATATGGACCGGTGAATATGCCTTGGTGACGAACCAAAATCCGGCGCCATATTGTGGAATTATTTATTGCCGCGACCCTAAACTCTCTTTATCGGGACGGAGGATGAAATGAATCGAAACCAGGTCGATAGGAGGGCATCCATTTTAATCATCGGCGCTGGGCCGGCTGGCCTATCCACCGCCTACTATCTTAAATCTCATGGCTTCAAGAACGTAACGGTCATGGAGCGGTTGGGAAGAGTCGGTGGGCTTTGCTGCTCGGCAACTGAGGATTACCAGTCATTTGAACTTGGTGCCGTGATCGTTCCGCCTTCCTATCGCGAGCTTCATAAAATTGCAAAAAAGGTGGGAATGAAGCTAACTGCTGTCTGGGGCGCGACGGCCATGTCGCTTTCCAGTAAGGATTGCGGTGATGTGTATCACGATCTTTTTACCTATCTTGCGGGAGGTGCAACCCTCCGGGCTAAAATGAGGTTCCTCTTGCGGGGTGCGCGTTACCTGTGGAAACGGTGGCGCCTTCACCATGTTATTGACCGCCCTGGTTGGAAAGGCATTGCCGCGCATAGGGAGTTGTGCGTGCCTTTTTCGCAGTGGCTGGGAGAAAACGGTTTAGAGGCTCTCACGCGATTGTTTGAAATCCCTTTAACCACCTTCGGCTATGGAAAAATCAACGAGATTGCGGCGCCTTATGTGTTGAGATATCTCAGCCCGATGACCGTTATTGCAGGGATAGTCAGTTCACAAAAAATTGCACGTTTTTTTCCATCTTTCCTTCTGCTTAAAAATTTCGAATTCGGTTTTCAACGTTTCTGGGAGAGAGTTTCATGGGAGCTTAACGTCCGTTTGAACTGCAAAGTAAAGCGAATAGAACGAAACGAAAAGGGCATCACCGTCACTTACTCCTACCCGGCTCAACTGATCAACAAGCAGGTTATTCACGATAACGTCGAGGTGCAGTACGATTATCTCATTCTGGCGAGCCCTTTTTTGTCGGAAGAATTCAAAGAATTTATGGATCTCACTGAGGAAGAAGAAAACCTGGCCGCCAAACTCAAATTCAACCCTTACGCCGTCACAACCTTTGAAATCGAAGGGGAGCCCTTAAAGGAGCGCGTTGTCCTTGTCCTCCCGCCACCGCCGGTTGGCCAACCTTTGGCAATTTTGCAACAGCACATAGATAATGAATTGATGATTTTCTACGCATACCTGCCAACAAAGGATCCGACCCCGGAAGATGAAGCCCGCCTTAAAGAGCAGATCGCCAAATATGTCCAAGCCCTCGGTGGCAGGATACGCTACGAAGATGATTGGCACTCATACGATGTATGGCACTATTTCCGACACGTGGACCCAGAAGATTTTCGTGACGGCTACTACGATCGGTGGGAAAGCATCCAGGGGAAAAACAGAACCTATTTTGTGGGCGGCTTGTTTGACTTCGATTATATTGAAGGGATCGTGCAATATTCCAAAGATCTGGTGGAAAGAAACTTTGTCGGCAAAAAGATAACGATTTCATCGCCGTGATAAAATCGGACCCAATTGTGTGGTCGAAAGGCAGGATCGTAGACCACTGTGGCGGGAACCCGCCTGCGCGTGCCCATGCAGGGGCAAGGCCTGCCCAGGCTGGATGCGCAGGGTGCAGGCAATAACACGGAGGAAAGCCCATGAGGCCCATTTTCATCAGTTACTCCCGCGCTGATCAGGATCAGGTTGGCGAACTGTTTGGCGACCTTCAGGGGCTGGGGCATAACGCATGGATGGACAAGGAGTTGTCCGGGGGGATGGAATGGTGGAAGGAGATCCTGCGCAGAATCAGGGAGGCTGATGTCTTCGTGTATGTGGCATCAGCCGCCTCCATCAGTTCACAGGCGTGTCAGAGGGAGCTGAAGTACGCCTTGGCCTTGGGCAAGCCCATCCTACCCGTTCGGACCGCGGACGGGCCGAGGGTGGAAAGCTTGCCTGCGGCCATCCAGGCCCTGCAGTTGCTGGATTACCGGACGGCGGACAAGGCCGTGGTGTTCGCCTTGGCAAAGGCCCTCGCCGAAATTCCGAAATCCCCCCGCCTGCCGGACCCGCTTCCCCCCGAACCTGCACTGCCTGCGTCTTATCTGGTCGAGCTGCGGGAGCTTGCCGAGACCGAGGGCGCCCTGCCTTTCGAATCGCAAACGGCATTGTTGGTAAAGCTGCGCGAAAAGCTCAAGGAGGAGGACGAAAGGCCGGATGTCGTTGACATTTTACAGGGCTTTCGGAAGCGGCACGACCTGCTGGCGATCGTCGCCGAGGAAATCGACGAAATCTTGGCTGCCGAAGCGAAAAAGACCGGTTCCCCACCTCGCAGGACCGTTATCAGTGGTGGGGAAGGGCCGTGGTTGCTGGTTGCCGAGAAGCGATTTTTGATCCCTCGGCTGACCCGCGGGCAGCTTGTGGGTTACACGGGTGAGATCGTTTTGCTGGCGGTCGTCTTCGTCACCTCTTTCTTCTACATTTTCAACGGCGTCAGCGGAAGGTATTCCGGGCCATTTTTCGATCTGATCAACGACTACGTCCCGACGATCGCATCCATAATCGGGACGCTTCTGACCTACCTGTTCTTCTACATCGAGAGCCGCAGAGCGGATTTCAGCACGGGACTATTCTCCAGGCGGCCGACCTTGGCACAGGCTGCGGGTCATTTTGCAGTGGTGGTTGTGCTTGCCCTGATTTTCATTCAGCCGACTTTTCCGGTAGTTTATCACGTCTTTGAGCGGCTCGGGATTTACGACGAAGCGCTGCCGGTGGTATTGACGTCAAGCGTTTTCACGTGTTTGGTTTCGACGCTTTTCTTTGCCGCCAATGGCGTTCGATTTCCGCAGCGATCCACCGGCGCGTGAACGCGGAACGGTGCTTAGGCCACTCGCTGGCAGTGAATGCCCGGCGGTCCGGTCACGGGTCGGCCCTGCTCCCGTTGTTTGACGGTTCCGCAAAAAGCCCAATCTCTGCATTGCGCTGCATCTCGAAGTCGTTGCGGCGTACATAAGTAGACCTCACTCCTCGAGATTTGCGCGCCGTAACTTGGCTTTTTTACGAAACTGTCTGGTTTTTTCACTTTTTACCGCTTCATCATTACTTGCCTCGGACTGGAAAAACGTGCATTAGTCCCCGTTGGTGCCGGTCATGGGCGGGCATGTGGCATGCCGCGGCGCGCTCCATTTTTTGCCTTGACAAGCTGTCAGCCCAGCCGTTAGTCTAAAATTCACAGCAGGGGTGGCCCGAAGGGCCTGAGATGACACCCTTTGAACCTGATCCGGGTAATACCGGCGAAGGGAGCTCAAGCGGACGATCGATCTCTTAGCCGTTTCCTGCTGTTGGAAACGGCTTTTTGTTTTTTGGCCCCTCCTTCCACTTCCCTGCAGGCCATAAGGCGCATTCATTTTTTCCACGATCAGGGTCACACCCGACCCACCACACGCAGGGAGGTTCGTATGCTAGACGAAGTTATCATCAGCCGGGCCATCATCGATGCCTATCTCAGGAAATTCAGCGCCGCACTGCAGCTGGACGTCGCCATTGTCGGCGGCGGCCCCTCGGGCCTGGTGGCCGGCTATTACCTGGCCGCTGCCGGGAAAAAAACAGCACTGTTCGATCGCCGGCTCTCCATCGGCGGCGGCGTGTGGGGCGGCGGTATGATGTTCAACGAAGTCGTGGTTCAGGAGGAGGGCAGGGAGGTCCTCGACGAAATGGGGTTGGCGGCCCAGCCCAGCAGCCCGGGCTACTGCACCGTGGACTCGGTCTACCTGGCCTCGGGCCTGGTGCACAAGGCCATATGCGCCAACCTCAAGATCTTCAACCTCGTCAGTATGGAGGACGTCGTGGTCAAAGACCGGCGGGTTGCGGGTCTGGTGATCAACTGGGGCGCGGTGGAGACCCTGCAATGGCATGTGGACCCCCTTACCGTACACGCCACTTTCGTGCTGGATGCCACGGGTCACCCGGCCAATGTCACTTCCGTTCTGGTCCGTAAGATGGGTGTCAGTCTCGACACCGCCACCGGCGCCATGGTGGGTGAAAAATCGATGGCGGCCGAAAGCGGCGAACGCGATACGGTGGACAACTCCCGGGAAGTCTACCCGGGCCTCTATGTCAGCGGCATGGCCGCAAATGCTGTTTGCGGCGGCTATCGCATGGGGCCGGTCTTCGGCGGGATGCTGCTTTCGGGCCGCAAGGTGGCCCGGGAACTCATCGGGAGGCTCTCGTGATGGAAGCTGACGCCGCCAACCTGCGGGCCATCGATGCCAACCTAAACCGGGTCGCTGAGGGCTTGCGCGTGGTCGAGGACATCCTGCGCTACTGCCTGGACGACGGCCCCTTGCAGGCGCGCGTCAAGGCGCTGCGCCACCGACTGGCAGCCGCAGCGCCGGGAGAGCCCTATGTGGGCAGTCGCCGGCCCAAAAAAGACGTGGGTTTTGACGCACCGGGAGAATTGGAATACCAGCGCCGGGACCTGCAAACCCTGCTGCGCGCCAACTTCAAGCGCGCCCAGGAGGGCCTTCGCAGCCTGGAGGAGCTGTTAAAGCTCCGGGAGGGCCAAACCGCAGCCGAGATGAAACGCCTGCGCTACGACGTTTACGAGGCCGAGCGGTTGACCCTTTTGCGCTTTTCAGCAAAATCGCTCGCCCGCGGCCTCTACCTGGTGCTCACCGACCCGCGTGACGGCTATGAAAGACTTACCGAATGGGCGCTGCAGGCGGAGCTGCCCGCAGTCCAGCTGCGCTACAAAGGAGACGACGACCGGGAATTTCTCTCTGTGGCTCTAACAATGCGGCGCATCACCGCTGGCAGTCAAACCTGCTTCATCGTCAACGACCGGCCCGACATTGCCCTGATGGCCGATGCCGACGGCCTTCACCTGGGTCAGCAGGACCTTCCGCCCCTGGCGGTGCGTCGCCTCATCGGACCTGACAAACTTCTGGGTCTCTCCACCCACAACCTCGACCAGGTGCATGGCGCCAACAAGGAACCGGTGGACTACATCGGCTTCGGTCCACTGTATGGCACCCCCTCCAAGGCCGACCCCGATCCGGTGGTGGGCCCTGGGCAGCTGGGCGTCGCTGCGGCCGTCAGCCGTCATCCGATTGTCGCCATTGGCGGCCTGACGGCAGCGCGTATCGCGGAGCTCGATCTTGGCAGCTGCCGCAATGTGGCCGTAATCAGTGCCGTCAGCCAGGCCGACAATCCCCTGGCGGCCATGACCGCCATCAACCGTTTGGTTCTGGAGGCCGTATGACACGCAAACAGCAAGCCGAGCGCGGGATCATCAGCGATGAGATGCGGGCCGCGGCGCTCCACGAGGGGCTTGCGCCCGAGGCGATCCGGGAGGGGCTTGCCGCGGGCCGCGTCGTGATCCCCAAAAACGTCAACCGCAACTATCCCCACATCCGCGCCGTGGGGCAGGGGACGCGCACCAAGGTCAACGCCAACATCGGCGCCTCACCGCTGCGTTCAGATCCGGATGAGGAACTGGGAAAACTCGCCGCCGCGCAGGAAAGTGGCGCCGATGCGGTGATGGATCTCTCCCTGGGGGCCGATCAGCTGCGGATCCGCAAGGCGATTCTGGAGCGCGCGGAAGTCATGGTGGGAACCGTTCCCCTCTACCAGAGCGCCTTCGAGCTCTCCGCGGCCCGGCGGGATGTGACCGAGATGACCATCGCCGACTTTCTCAAAACGGTGCGTTCCCAGGCCGAGGAGGGCGTCGATTTCATGACCATCCACTGTGGTGTGACCCGTCAGTCGCTAAGCGCCATGGAGCGCCAGGGCCGCACGCTGGACGTGGTCAGCCGGGGCGGGGCGATGCTGGTGGCCTGGATGCGCTGTAACCGCAAGGAGTCGCCGCTTTTCGAATACTACGACGAAATTCTCGACATTCTGGCCGCCTTCGATGTGACCCTCTCCCTGGGCGACGGCATGCGGCCGGGCGCGGTGGCGGACGCCGGCGACCGGGCCCAGGTGAGTGAACTGCTGGTCTTGGGGGAACTCACCGAGCGGGCCTGGGCCAAGGGCGTTCAGGTGATCGTCGAGGGCCCGGGGCACGTGCCCCTGAATCAGGTGGCCGATCAGATGCGGCTTGAAAAAACGGTGTGTGCCGGGGCGCCGTTTTATATCCTCGGCCCCCTGGTGACCGATATCGCCGCGGGTTACGACCACATCGCCGGGGCCATCGGCGGCGCCCTGGCGGCCATGAACGGGGCCGATTTCCTCTGCTACGTCACGCCTGCCGAGCACCTGCGGCTGCCGACGGCGGCGGATGTGGTCGAAGGCGTTATCGCCTCGCGCATCGCGGCCCACGCCGCCGACCTGGCCAAGGGCCTGCCCGCCGCCTGGGAACGGGACCGGGCCATGTCCCGGGCCAGGAAGGCATTGGACTGGGAAGAACAGATCGCGCTTGCCATCCACCCCGCCAAGGCCAGGGCCTATCGCGACGCCAGCGCCATAGGCGATCAGGACGTGTGCACCATGTGCGGGGAATTCTGCGCCATCAAGCGCCTGCAGCAATTCTAAACCGGTCAGTTGCAAATTCCGGTTGCTTTCCTCGGCGGTCCCTCGATAAGAGGCTAATTGGCCCGCGGCGTTTTCCTGCACCCATTGCCGTTGATGTGAATTGCCCCCGCGTTCGGTCGAACCAAGCCAGCAGCAACAGGGAGAATCCCAAGATGATCATATTATACGCTTTTTTAGGCATCGTGGCCCTTGGCGCCCTGTTTGTCGCTGAAAAAACCGTTGAGCTGAAAAAAGGCAGAGAGAAGGCCGCAGAGGACCGGGCGAAAATGGAAATCAAACCGTTGACGGCACCCGGCGTTGTCAAAAGTCTTGCGGTGCTTCCGCTTATCGATTTTTACGCGGTTCGCCCGGATCTGAAAACCGAAGCCGGGGTGTCCTATTTGATTCGAACGGATGACACCACGATTTTGATGGATGTGGGGCTTAACGCCAAAAAAGAGCACCCGTCCCCCCTGCTGCAGAATATGGCAACCCTTGGGGTGTCGACGTCTGAAATTGACCTGATTTTTATCAGCCACGCGCACCTGGACCATTTGGGCGGCATGGCGGATCAAAAGCAAAAAACCTTCAGCCTGTCCCAGGGCCCGGTGGCACTTTCCGCAATTCCGGTTTACGCGCCGGTTCCGATCGCGGCCTCCCATTGGAACCCCGGCCCCCAAACCCATGTCATCACTGACCCGGTGGTGATAAAACCCGGCATCGTCAGCATCGGTATCATCCACCGATTTTTATTTCTCATGGGGCGCACCCTGGAAAATGCGCTGGCAATCAACGTTGAAGGCAAGGGCATTGTGCTGATCGTCGGATGCGGGCACCAAACCATCGAACGGATCATCGAACGGACTTTGGTGCTTTTTGATGCGCCCATTTATGGGATAATCGGGGGGCTGCACTTCCCGGTGAACGGTGGGAGGATCATGCTCGGTCCCGTCAATATCCAACGGCTGGTGGGCTCCGACAATCCTCCCTGGTGGAGCATCCGCGAAAACGACGTTCACAATGCCATCGCGGCAATCAAAAAAGTGTCACCGAAAATCGTCGCCCTCTCGTCCCACGACAGCTCCGACTGGAGTCTGGACCAGTTTCGGCAGGCGTTCGGGAATGCGTATGTGGATATCCGGGTGGGGCAGGAGATTGTGATATAAGGGCCTCGGCAAAAAATAATTCCACATCTTACTGGTCTTTTGGCCCGTCCTCGGCGTTACATCCGCCGGCACATATCTCGATATGCGCCGGCGGATGTGCCTTGATGACAAACCAAAATCCTTCGCCATATTGTGGCATTATTTCTTGCCGCGACCCTGAATTCAAATTTTCACAGCATGGGAAGTGGCCCCCACAAACCCCGCGCCGTTTGGGCACCCGGCTGCGCGCGGCAATGGGACGTGGGTGACGCCCATCCCCAGGCGGGGTTGACTCGGCACAGGTCGTAGATTCAACCGGCACAACACCGCCATCCCGTTTCTGAACAGCAGGATCGAGGGGGGGCTGCCCGCTATCTTTGGACGAGGGTGAAGCGGGTATCCCTGTTGGACGCTTGCGAAGGCGTCACTCTGCCGCAACCTGAAACTGGGGGATAATTCCGCCGACCAGGGGTTCGTAGATCCGGTACTGCGTTTCCTCCCCCAGCAGCTCGTCCACCTGTTTTTGAAGCGCCACGCGTTGTTCGCTCTTAAACCAGCGGTTCCAGTCCTCGAGGCTGTTCCAAGTGCTGATCACCATGTATTCACCGGGGCAGTCCAGGCAGCGAAAGGTCCTGCCGGTAAGGTAACCCGGCTGGATCGTGGCCAGGGACCGGAGCTTGACGATCAGGGGCGCCAGTTGGGCCGCTTTTTGGGTCTCTTTGAATTTGCGCTGGATCATAACCGAAATCGCCATGATACCCTCCCTTTAAAAAGTGACCGATGATGCAGTTTGCGTGACCATCGCTTTCTGTCAGAAATACTGGTTGGTGTTCCTCCCCCCACGAGGAATTTGTAAGGCCCGGCCGGTCGGAACCGGGCGGACGGCTTTATCGGCCAAGGCCGCGCCAGCGGTGAGCGTGAGCTTTGATGGACCGGTAAAAAGTGAAAAACCAGACGGTTTCGAAAAAAGTTCAATTTACGGCGCGCAAATTTCGAGGAGTGAGGCGTATTTGATTACGCCGCAGCGACTTCGAGATGCAGCGCAACGCAGAAGTTGGGCTTTTTGCGGAACCGTCAGCTTTGGTCCGTGTTGCCTGCCTGGCCCCGAAGAATACACCGTGGATGGGATCGAGACGGCCGATGGCACTCCCAAGACAGGCGCAAGATCATCGCTATCCGTCGTTTACCTTTTTTCGCAACTTGCCGGAATATTTGAAGGTCACCACGCGTCTTGCCGGCAGGATCACGTCTTCGCCAGTCATCGGGTTGCGTCCTTTGCGCTGATTCTTCTCTTTGACGCAAAATTTGCCGAAGCCGGTAACCAGAACATCATCACCGGACTCCAGGGCCGCTTTGATGATCTCAAGCAGAGATTCAGTGATCTCAATGGATTTTCGCTTGGGAAATCCAAGTTCGGTCTGAAGCTGTTCGACGATGTCGTTTTTCGTCAGGGCCATAAGGGTGGGGGCTCCGTATGTTCAGATATGGGCAGAGGGGGTTGAGACGGTACAGTGATCGCATCAATTCCCTTTTATGTCAAGGAATTGGTATTGTTTGAAAATTTGCTTCGGAAAAGGATTCGTTGCAGCTTGCGGCATCGGTGTTCTCCCCTTTGAAACCACGGCCCAACGCAAGGGGGTTCAGCGCACCGGCGAGGACAGCAGGCGGTCCTTGAGGACCTTTTGGGTGTAAGCCTGGAGCAGGTCGTCTTTTTTCAAAATGCCGCGCACCAACCGGGGGTTGAACGGTTCGGTGACCGGGATGAAGGAGATCCGGTGCTTTTCAAAGATGTAGAGCGCCTTCTCCAGGTTGTCATCGGTGGTGAGGGTGAGGACCTCGGCGGTCATGAGATCGGCGGCGATCACCAGGCCTTCGAGCGCTTCGAGCCGCTCCATCGCTCCCTGGAGATCGCGCAGCGAAAGCACACCGACCATTTCGCCCTGCGGGTCGAGAACTACGAAGTGTGGATAGGGCGATTGCGTGATGCACGTTACGACTGCCATCAGGGGGGTGGTGTTTAACACCGATTCAAACTCGCGCTCCATGAAGTCACGAACCCGGAGGCCGCGCAGGATCCCGACATCGTGGCCGCGGACGATGTTGGCCCCGCGGCGGAGCAAGCTCATCTCATAAACTGAGTAGCCGAAGAGCATCCGCACAACGGTTGCGCTGGCGATGCAGGCCACCATCAGGGGCAGAATGGTCTCATAGGAGTAGGTCAGTTCGAAGATGGTCAGGATGGCGGTGATCGGCGCCAGGGTGGTTCCGGCCACCATCGCCCCCATGCCGGCGAGGGCATAGCTGGTGGGATTCAAGCCCAATGAGGGCCAGATCAGATCGGCACCCAGGGCGCAGGCCGTTCCCAGTGTGGCCCCCAAGACCAGTGACGGGGCGAAGATGCCGCCGCTCATCCCCGACCCGGTGCAAAAGGCGGTGGCGGCCATTTTTGCCGCCAGCAAAACCACGGCCAGCTTCAATCCCAGGCTGCCGGCCAAGGCCGCATTGACGATATCGTAGCCGACCCCCATGACCTGGGGGAAAAAAAGGGCAATCCCCCCCAGCAACAGCCCCCCCGCCGCCGGCCGGCTCCAGACGGGCAGTGCCAGCCTTTGGAGGCACCCTTCGGTGAGGGCGATCAGTCGCATGAAGGCGATGGCCATCACACCCGCAAGCAGGCCCAGGCCCAGATAGGCCAGCAGCTCCCAGTAATGGGCCATTTGAAAGGGAGCGGACTGAAAGGTGGGGAACTCCCCGATGAAGATGCGCGACAGCACCGAGCCGGTCACCGCGGATACGACGATGTGGCTGATGTAGGCCACCTCGATGTCCAGCAGAATGATTTCGAGGGCGAAAAGGGTGCCGGTTATCGGCGCGTTGAAGGTGGCGGCGATGCCGGCGGCCGCCCCGGATGCCAAGCAGACCCTTCTCATATCGGGATCCAGGCGCAGCAGTTGTCCCATGGAGGAGCCCACCGAGGCACCGATCTGGGCAATGGGGCCTTCGCGGCCCACCGAGGCGCCGCTGCCGATCAACAGGCTGGTGATCAGCGCTTTCAGGAAGGTCACCCGGTGCCGGATGACGCTTTCCCGACGGGTCACCGCCACGATCACCTCCGCCACTCCGGGCCCCCGCGCCTCGGGCACCCAGCGGAAAATGGCGATGCCGGCCAGCAGTCCGCCCGCCGTGGGAACCAACAAGCGCTGCCAGTGGGGGGATTGCAGCACCTGGTGCAGGAAGGTGGGGCCCGGGGCCCAAATAATATCCTGAAACAACATGATCAGCCATCGGAACAGGAGCGCACCGGTGGCTGACAACATGCCGATGGCGACTGAGAAGGCCAGGAAATAGAGATGCTTGACTCTTTGGGATTTCAATTGAGCGCGATCTCCCCTGAGGCCTGAAATCTGGAGCCCGGTTTAAAATACCCTGGCAGCATAGAAAAGTCCCGTGGTGGCGTCAACTTCGGCGGGGGCAAAAGGGATGGGGGCGGCATGGGGCACCCGGGTCAAGAAAGGGCGCAGGCCGGATCGATGGCGTCAGCGATGGTCCGAGGCTTTGCCCCAGCGGGGTTTTGGACCCGGAGGCTATCGAAATCTCATGAAAGGATTCGGTCCTTTTTCCGATAGACCATTCCCTGGAAAATGGCAATCAGGTCGTCCTGGTCGTCGGTGACCCGGACGGTATAGGAGGCAAGCTTGAAATTTCTGGAAACTTCCCGCGCCTCGGCGAAAAGGGCCCGGGTTCCTTGACCGGCGGCCTTGAGAAACGAGATGTTGGCGTTGACGGCCACTGCTACGTTGCCATGGGAGTTGGAGGCCACGGCAAATGCCAAGTCCGCCAGTGCGAAAATAGCGGCGCCGTGCACGATGTTGACCGCGTTCAGGTGGTCTTCCCGGATCTTCATCCTGGCCCGGGCGCTGCCCGCGGAGACGTCGAGCAATTCAATGCCGACGCTGTTTGCAAACCGGTCTCTCTGGAAAAATTGGTGCAGGTCCCCCATGAATGGCTCCTATTTCCTTCCCAGCGGCGGGACAACCAGGCGGCAGGGCGCGGGGTTGCCACCCTAATCGTAGGAATAAACCCTGTATTCGGTGGCCGCGCCCAAAACGGCGTCGATCTTGCCCTCGACCGTCTTCCGCTCCTCGTTGGCAAACCACCGCTCCCAATCTTCGACCGATTTCCAGGTGCTGATCACCAGATACTCGTATGGGTCAACCACGTTGCGCATGGTTTCACCCGAAATATAGCCGGGTTGGCGGAAAGCCAGTTTTCTGGCCTCGGCCAGGAGCGGTCCGAGTTGGGGCAGCAGATCGGCTTCCATCCCGCCATACAAACGGGGCATTCTTCGGAACATGAGCACGCGTATTGACATTTTACCCTCCTGTGGCTGGAATTTGACGACTATTGGAAAGCTTTTGCGGGTGGTTCAGCCCTTATTTTTCAGCGCGACCCTAAACCACCAGATTTTTCAGTGTGAGCAAAACACCGGCCGCCACGGCCGACCCGATCACGCCGGCGACATTGGGCCCCATGGCGAACATCAAGAGCATGTTTTCAGGGTCTGCTTCAATCCCGAGTTTTTGACTGACGCGGGCCGCCATGGGCACTGCGGATACCCCGGCGGAGCCGATCAGGGGATTGATTTTATCGCGCGAGAAGCGGTTCATGAGTTTGGCCATCAAAATACCCGACGCGGTCCCGATGCTGAAGGCGATCACCCCCAGAAGCAGAATTCCCAAGGTTTCCAGGCTCAAAAACTTTTCCGCGGAAAGGCGCGAGCCGACCCCCAGCCCCAGAAAGATGGTGACGATGTTGATCAGGGCGTTTTGGGTCGTCTTGGAAAGCCGCTCGACGACCCCGCACTCGCGCATCAGATTGCCGAACATGAAAAAGCCGATCAGGGGGGCGGCCGAGGGCAGGAAAAGCGCACACAATCCGAGGACGATCAGCGGAAATACGATCTTTTCCACCTTGCCGACGTAGCGCAATTGGTTCATGCGGATTTTTCGCTCGGCGGGGTTGGTCAGCGCCCGCATGATGGGGGGTTGGATGATGGGGACCAGGGCCATGTAGGAGTAGGCCGCCACTGCAATGGCACCCAGCAGATCGGGCGAGAGCTGACTGGCCAGAAAGATGGCCGTGGGGCCGTCGGCCCCGCCAATGATGCCGATGGAGGCCGCGTCAAAGAGGTCAAAGTAAATCCCGGGAACAATTTCAGTCAGGAGCAGGGCGCCGATGAGGGTGCTGAAAATGCCGAATTGGGCGGCGGCGCCCAAAAGCGCGGTTTTGGGGTTGGCCAGCATGGGACCGAAATCGGTCATGGCGCCCACACCCATGAAGACCAGCAGGGGAAAGGCCCCGGTTTTGATGCCGATTTGATAAATGTAGTCGATAATCCCGCCGGGCTCAGCGATGCCTGCCAGGGGGATGTTGGCCAGGATGCAGCCGAACCCCATGGGGACCAGCAGCAGCGGCTCAAAGCCTTTTTGAATCGCCAGAAACAGCATCAGCAAGCCCACACCGGCCATCAAAACGCTGCCAATCCCTTCGCTCCATTGGCCGGAGGCGGGCTTGAGATAGCCGAAAATCCCGGTGGATTTTGCGAACTCGGTCACCATGGCCCCCATGGGGGCCAATTCCTGTTGCGCCGGCGGCTCTTGCGGCGAAAGGGCCCCGGCCAGTGCCAGGCAAGGGGGGAACAGCAGAAAAAAGACCAGCGCGAAAGCGACGGCCAGTTTGTTGTTGCGCATCCCTGAACCTCCCGGTCTACGACAGCGTCGCGACCACTTGTTCGGGTTTGACGACCTGGTCTTTCTCAACTTCAATGGATGCAACCGTGCCATCGCAGGGGGCGACCACCGGGGTCTCCATTTTCATCGCTTCCAGAATGATCAGGGTGTCGCCCTGGCGTACCTGGTCGCCGACCGCCACAAAGATCTCGTAGACAATGCCCTGCAGCTTGACCTTGACATCCACCAGATTGGCCGCTTTTGCGGCAGCTTGGGGTTTCACGCTTTTAATTTCGCCGCTGGCCGCTTCGACCGTGACTTGGTAGGCTTTGCCTTCCACGGTCACCGTGTAGTCGGTGGGGCCGGTCGTCGCAGGGATTGCCGGCGACGGGGCGGCGGGCGCCGCCTTTTCGGTTTGTGCCGTCACCTTGCGCACATTGATGGGTTTTTTGCCTTTCAGAAAATCCAACCCCTTGTTGCCGCCCGGGGTTTCCAGCGCCCCCACGATGAAAATATTCTCATCCGTGACGGGCAGGCCCTCTTTTTCCAAAATCTTCTTTGCCTTGGGAATGCCCGGCTCAAGTTCGTCCAAGGGATCCCCTTTGAACACCGGCTTGCCCAGTTGGGCTTCGGCAAGTTGAACGATCTCCGGGTCGGGCGCGACCGGGGTGCGGCCAAAGTAGCCCAGCACCATTTTCCCGTATCCGTCGGTTATTTTTTTCCACGGCCCCTGGGTCACGTTTGCGTAGGCCTGCTGGAAGTAAAACTGGGATACCGGGGTGACCGAGGTGCCGAACCCGCCGCGGGCCACACATTCGGACATGGCCTCGATAACCTTGGGGTAGAGATCGAGGGTGCCGGTGTCCCGCATCATCATGGTATTGGCCGTCAATGCACCGCCGGGCATGGGCGAGAGGATGACTTCAGAGGATACCCGTTGGGATTCGGGGGGAAAGAAATAGTCCTGCAGGCAGTCCTGCAAAACCCGGTTGGCTTTCATGATCTTGGCGACATCGATATCCAGGGTGTATTCCGTCCCCTTGAGCGCGTGCCACATGGAGAGCACATCCGGTTGGCACGTCCCGCCGGAGAGGGGGGAGCGCGCCAGGTCCACGCCGTCGGCACCGGCCTCGATGGCCGCTTTGTACTGCGTGATGCCCACGCCGGCGGTTTCATGGGTGTGGGCCCAGATGATCACATCGTCCCCCAGAAGCTTGCGCGCGGCTTTGATGGTCTCGTAAAACTTTTTGGGGTTGGACGTTCCGGATGCGTCCTTGAAACAGATGGAGTCATAAGGCAGCCCCGAGTCCAGGATCTCCCGTAGGGTTTTGATGTAAAACGGCGCGTCGTGGGCGCCCGAGCAGCCTGGCGGAAGCTCCATCATGGTGACGGAAACCTGGTGGTGCAGACCGGCATTGACAATGCATTTGCCCGAGTAAATGAGGTTGCGGACGTCGTTGAGCGCATCAAAGTTACGGATGTGCGTCATGCCGTGCTTTTTGAACATTCGGGCATGCAGGTCGATCATGTCCCTGGGCTGCGCTGAAAGGGCCACCACGTTGATTCCCCTGGCCAGGGTTTGAAGGCTTGCACCCGGCCCCGCCGCCGCGCGAAAACGGTCCATCATGTCAAAAGCCGATTCGCCGCAGTACATGAACAGGGCCTGAAAACGCGCCCCGCCACCGGCTTCGATATGATCGATGCCGGCATCGACGGCCGATTCCACCGCAGGAATGAAATCGTCGGTCAGTGCGCGGGCACCGAATACCGACTGAAACCCATCGCGCAGGGAAGTGTCCATAAAACGAATTTTTTTCATGATCTCTCACCATTCCGGAAAATTTTTGTGATTGGCCAAAGCAAAGAATCCTGACCGGGGGGGTCGGGTTCTTTATGTTCAAATGGATTTTTTTTATCTCACCGGTTATCTCACCGGCAGGCTGCGGGCACGATGGGCGGCGATGGCCGCGCTGATGACGGCAACGAGCACTTCGTCCTCCGGTTTGATGGCGGGCGGGCGTCTTCTTTTGCGCAGCTTGGCGGTTTCCATTTCGGCCAGTTCCCTGGCGTTCAGGGCGGAAAAGAGTCGGAAGGAAATTTTGATGCAAAAAACCAGAAGCAGCAGGAAAAAAAACACCACCGCCATTCCCAGCAGCGCAAGTTTGAGACCGGCGATAATCATCATAAGCCCTGTTCAGCGGTTTAGGTTGATGGTGTGAAGAAACAAAATAAGTTTACAAATTTAGCAATAGGCGCTGAAATAGTCAATTCCGGATTTGGCCGCGGCAGGCCCGTAATCTTCTGGCCGTCAAAAAATTAAAGCCCCCGCGTTTGGCGGAGGCTTCATTGTTTGGCGAGGTGGCGGCGTGCATAAGGAAGGGTGCAGCCGGTTAAATGTTGACGGTTCCGCAAAAAGTCCACTTTTTGCGTTGCGCTGCATCTCGAAGTCGCTGCGGCGTACCTAAGTAGGCCTCACGCCGCTGAGATTTGCGCGCCGCAAATTGAACTTTCTTCGAAACCGTCTGGTTTTTGACTTTTTACTGCTTTATCAAATATTATGGCGCAGAAAAAAACAGTTGTCAGTTCTCGACCAGCACCACCTGCCCGGGGAATATCTTGCTGCTTTTGTCCAGCTGGTTGAGTCGCAGGAAGCGCTTCAGGGTTATTTTGTTTTGCTGGGCGATTTTGAAAGGGGTATCCCCCTTTTGGACGCGGTAGGTCCGGGCGCTTTGATTCTTGGCGGCGGTGTGGCTGGTATCGCCGACCTTCAGCACCTGACCGACGTAAAGGTGGGTGCCGGTGAGTTTGTTCAGTTTCTGGATGCTGGCGGTGGTGGTGTCATAGCGTTTTGCAATGTTCCAGAGGGAATCGCCCCTTCGCACCACATGGCTGGTGGCCTTCGGTTTGCCTCCCCTGGGTGAGCCATATGCCGCTACCGCTCCCTTTCCTGCCGGGATTTTAAGCCGTTTGCCGGCAACGATGTGGTGGCTTTTACGCAGGTTGTTGGCCCGCATGATTTTTTTGACGCTGGTACGGTAGCGTTGGGCAATCGAGGAGAGGTTCTCGCCGGATCTCACCCGGTGATAGGCATAGGTGTAGGTTGCAGTGGGTGGGGTCGAAAGCGGCACCTCGTCAATGGCGGCCAGCAGGAGGTCGCTTTTTTCGGGTGGCACCCGAAGGGCGTAGCTGCCGGGCGGCAGGATCTTGAACCGCAGTTCGGGGTTCAGGGTCTGCATGTCTTTTTCGCTGACACCGATTTTAAGGGCGATATCGCGGAGGTGCACCTGACGGTGAACCGTTACGCTTTCAAATGGCAAGGGGGGATCGGTCGGGATGCGGTCCAGCCCGTATTTTTCGGGGTTGTTGACGATATGCAGGGTGGCCAGAAAGCGGGGCACGTAGCGTGCGGTTTCCCGGGGCAGCCGCTCGTAGAGATCCCAGAAATTGTCCAGGTAGTTGACGTTCTGATCGCGAATAACCCGCAGGACCCGGCCTTCGCCGCAGTTGTAGGCCGCCAGGACGGTGGTCCAGTCGCCGAAAATCTGATGCAGCTCCCTGAGGTAGTCGATGGCGGCGGTGGTGGAGCGATAGGGGTCCATGCGCTGGTCCACATAGCGGTCGCGGTTGAGGCCGAACTTGTAGCCGGTCGAGGGAATGAACTGCCAGAGACCCAGCGCGCGCGCCCTGGACAGGGCGCCCACCTTGTAGCCGCTCTCGATAAGAGGAAGCCACGAAAGCTCCTCGGGAAGTCCGACTTCCTTCAACGCCTCGACGATGTGGGGCCGATAAAGTCCCGATCGGCGGTAGGCGTCCTGAAAAAATTGTTTTTCGGCACCGCTGGTGAACCGGTCGATTTCATGCTGCACATGGCTGTTGATAATCACCGGAATGGCATTGTGGCTGCCGGAGACCACGATGTTGCGGGAGGCATAAATCTCCAGGATCCGCCTGGAAATCATGAACCGCAGATCTTCCTTCTGCTGGATCAGCACGGGGTTGTCTTCGGTTTCGACCTTTAATATATTGTCGTAGGCCTGATCGAGGGCGTCGATGGCCTTTTCCAGTTCTCCTTCCTGCCAGGCATCCTGAGCCATCTGACAGAGGTCCAGGGCGTCGTCCAGGGTGGTTTGGATTTTCTTGCTTTCAGAGGAGTCGGCTGCCGCCGCGCTGGTGGTCACTTTCTCTTTATTGTGCGCCTTTGCGGCGGCGGTGGTTGGCTTGAGGTCGGTGTTTGCCGCCATGGCAAGATCGTGATCGGCAGCAGGGCCGGCGGGTTTCAGATGGCCGCAGCCGGCAAGGGCCATCAAGGAGAGCAAGAAGCTGACATAAAAGGCGATTTTTTTCACGGCAGAGCTCCCGCTGATGTTGAGGTGTCACGTTGTGATGGGGTCTCCTCTTGTGTCTGATTGGCCGCAAGTGAGCGTTAAACGTCCATCACTTATTTCCCTTTGGCTGGATTTTCAAGTCAAAATTTTAAAAATTCCCGCCTGGGACCAAAAAGCACGCAGAGATTCCTCTTCTAATCGGCTGAAATCATACGGAACTGTAGTAAGCTTTCCGTCATGGACCTTCGGCCAGCCGCCGGTTTTGGGTCGGCATGAATAAAATATGTTGAAAATATTGCTAAAAAGTATGTGAAAAGTGGGGGCGCCGAAAAAAATCCCCTGCTTCACAAAAAAATAAAAGAAAAAACTTGAAAAAAATCGAAAATGGGCGTATTTAACCCAACTTGATTTTTAACCGGATTTATTTCAAATTTTTAATCAATTTTTTTGGCTTGCTAAATTCTGCAAAGATCGTTAAATGGCAAAGTTCTTCTCGGTTGATCGAAAATTTGAAATTCAACCGGGAGGGGTTACGTTTTTGGAAACAAAGCCAGCGTAGCTCAGTTGGTAGAGCTACTGATTTGTAATCAGTGGGTCGGGGGTTCGAGTCCCTCCGCTGGCTTCAGCAATTGCACGCGGTGGGGTTCCCGAGTGGCCAAAGGGAACAGACTGTAAATCTGTCGGCGAAGCCTTCGGAGGTTCGAATCCTCCCCCCACCACCACCCATACGTGAGTTGCATGTAGGAGATCCATACCGGTGATATGGATCGCTCTGGTACTACATGGCTTCCTGCATGAACGCTGCTGAATTTTCCGCAGCGTTTTCGGCGTATTCCCAGGCAGGCGCCGGCAGGCGGACGATCAGGTGCGGCCAAGGCGGGAGTAGCTCAGTTGGTAGAGCTTCAGCCTTCCAAGCTGAATGTCGCGAGTTCGAGCCTCGTCTCCCGCTCCACCTGCTTTCGGCAAGGCAGCCAAATTCGGCCAAAGCGCATCAGCTCCGTAAACCTCAAGCCCACGTAGCTCAGCAGGTAGAGCGCTTCCTTGGTAAGGAAGAGGTTCACCGGTTCAATTCCGGTCGTGGGCTCCATATCCACCTGGATTTTGGGACGCCGCAGCGATGAAACCGAACGGCTCGCGGGAGACACTGCTGAATTTTTGAACAGCCTCAAAAAACGCAGGGGAGGACCAGACGATGGCAAAAGAGAAGTTTTCGCGCACCAAGCCGCATGTGAATGTGGGAACCATCGGTCATATCGACCACGGCAAGACGACGCTGACGGCGGCGATCACCAAGCATTCGGGATTGCGGGGGCTGGCCAATTTCGTGCCGTTC
>JAJDNY010000168.1 GCA_022340425.1 Desulfobacteraceae bacterium
AACCCACAGCAGGAGGTCGAGGCCATGGCCACCCAACTGATCGAATGCGTCCCCAACTTCAGCGAAGGCCGGCGGCCGGAGGTGATCGCGGCCATCCTGGCGCCCTTCCGGGCTGCTCCCGGCTGTCATCTGCTGGACCACCGCGCCGATGCAGACCACAACCGCCTGGTGGTCAGCCTGGCGGGACAGCCCGGGCCGTTGCAGGACGCCCTGCTGGCGGCCGCCCAGGTGGCCATCGCCCGGATCGACATGGCCGCCCACCGCGGCGCCCACCCGCGCATCGGGGCCATCGACGTGATCCCCTTTACACCCCTTAGAAACATCGACATGGCGGCGTGTGTGGCGCTGGCGCACGCCTTTGGCCGGCGATTCCACGAGGAGACCGGGGTCCCGGTCTATTTCTACGAGGAGGCAGCCCTCAGGCCCGAGCGCAAAAAGCTCGAGGTGATTCGCAAGGGGCAGTACGAAGGCCTGCGCGATGAGGTCAAGACGCCGGAGCGCAGCCCGGATGTCGGCGGGCCGGAACTGCACCCCAGGGCCGGGGCGACGGTGATCGGCGCGCGGCGTTTTCTGGTGGCCTTCAACGTCAACCTCAAGACCACCGACCTCCAGGTGGCCAAACAAATCGCCGCGGCCGTGCGGGCCTCCTCGGGCGGCTTCTGCCACGTCAAAGGGATCGGCCTGGCCCTGGCGGACCGCGGGCTGGTCCAGGTGAGCCTCAACCTGGTGGACCACGAGAAAAACCCCCTCTACCGCGTCCTGGAAACCGTGCGCATGGAGGCCCGGCGCTGGGGGGTGGCGGTGGCCGAAACCGAGGTTTACGGCATGGTGCCGGCCGCGGCCCTGCTGGACAGCGCCGCCTACTACCTGCAGGTTGCCGGCTTCGACCCGGCCCAGGTGATCGAGCTGCAGCTGCTGGAGAAGATCGGGGACGGTGGATGACCACCAAGCTGTTTTACAACGCCCGAATTTTCACTCCCCAGGACCCCGGCGCCCCGCTGGCCGGGGCCTCCCAAGGCCGGGTGCGGGTCTATGAAAACGGTGCGCTGCTGGTGGGCGGCGGTCGGGTCGCGCGGATCGGCCCCGGCGCCGAAGTGCGCGGCAAAATCGCCCGCAGCGGGGCCGAAGTCCACCAGGAGATCGACTGCCGCGGCGCCTGCCTGGTGCCCGGCTTCGTGGACCCCCACACCCACATGTGTTTTCTTCGCCCGCGGGAGGCCGAGTTCGACCTGCGCCTGGCGGGCACCCCCTATCTCGAGATCCTGGCCCGGGGCGGTGGGATCCTCTCCTCGGTGAGCGACGTGCGCGCCGCCGCCGAGACCGACCTGCTGGCGGCCACCCGCCGGCGGGCGTTGACGGCTCTCGGCCTGGGCACCACCACCGTCGAGATCAAGAGCGGCTACGGCCTGGACACCCCAACCGAGCTGCGCATGCTGCAGGTGATCGACCGCGTCGGCCGCGAGCTGCCGCTGGACGTGGTGCCGACCTTTCTCGGGGCCCACGCCGTGCCCGAGGAGTTTCGTGCCGACCCCGACGGGTTCGTCGCCCTGATCGTAAACGAGATGCTCCCCGCGGTCCGGCAGCAGGGTGTCGCCCGCTTCTGCGACGTCTTCTGCGAGCGGGGCGTGTTTTCCATCGCCCAGACCCGCCGCATCCTGCAGGCCGCCCGCAACGCCGGCCTGCAGCTCAAGCTGCATGCCGACGAGGTCCACGACCTCGGCGGGGCCGGTCTGGCCGCCGAGCTGAGGGCCGTTTCAGCCGATCATCTGCTGGCCGCAAGCGATGCGAATATCGCCCGCATGCGGCAGGCCGGCGTCGTCGCCAGCCTGCTGCCGGCCACGGCCTACAGCCTGCGCAAACCCTACGCACCTGCCCGCCGGATGATACAGGGCGGGGTCCCCGTGGCGCTTGCCAGCGATTGCAATCCCGGCTCCAGCTTCACCGAGTCGATGCCCTTCGTCTTCGGGTTGGCGGTGCTGCAGATGGGCCTCTCGCCGCTGGAGGCGCTGACCGGCGTTACCCTGAATGCCGCCTACGCGCTGGGCATGGCCGGGCGGGTGGGCAGCCTGGACCCCGGCAAACAGGCCGATTTTCTGCTGCTCGACGGCGAAAGTCCGGCGATTCTGGCCTACCATGCGGGGGTTTCACCGCTGACGGCGGTCTACAAGCGCGGCGAACTGGTCGCCGGAAAGGAGCAGCCATGAACCTTGCGGGACGCTCACTAACAGAGTTCGTGCACGACCTCGCCGGCGACGCCCCCGCCCCGGGGGGCGGCAGCGCGGCGGCCTATGCCGGCGCCATGGCGGCCGCGCTGGCCGCCATGGTGGCGCGGCTGACGGTGGCCAAAGCCGGCGACTCCCAGGCCCGCGCCCGCCTGGAGGCCGTCATTGCGTCCGCCGACCCGCTGGCGGCGCGCTTTCTCGCCTTGCTGGACGCCGACAGCGCCGCTTACAATCAGGTGGCCGGGGCCTTCAAGCTGCCCAAGGCCGATCCAGCCCAGCAGACGGAGCGCAGCAGGGCCATCCAGCGCGCCCTGCAGCATGCCGCCGAGGTGCCCCTGGACACCCTGGCGGCGGCCGCCGGGCTGGCCAGGCTGCTGGGGACGGTTGTGGCCGACGGCAACCCCAACTGCATCAGCGACGCGGGCAGCGCCGTCCATTTGTGCCGCGCCGGGGCCCAGGCCGCGGCCTGCAACGTGCGCATCAACCTGGCGGCCATCCGCGACGGGGCCTTTGTGGAAACCTGCGGCCGCAGCGCGGACCGCCTGCTGGAAGGGGTCGAGGGGGCGCTGGCGCCGCTTGAAAAAGCGGTCGCGGCCAAGCTGGCCGTGTGAGTGGAGACCGGGGGAGGGGGAATGCGGCCGATTTATCTTGACGGGCCGGAGCTGACCATCGCGGACCTGGTGGCGGTTGCGCGCCACCGGGCGCCGGCGGCGTTTTCCGACGCGGGGGTCCAGCGGGTGGAGCGCACCGGCGAGCTGATCGCCCGCTGGGTTGCAGAGAAACGCGTGATTTACGGGATCACCACCGGCTTCGGGGCCCTCTGCAACGTGACCATCTCTGCGGGCGACACCCGGCGGCTGCAGGAAAACATCCTGATGAGCCACGCCGCCGGGGTCGGCAAGCCGCTGCCCGAGGAGGTCGTGCGGGCCGTCATGGCGCTGCGGGTGCACGATCTGGCGCAGGGCTACTCGGGCTGTCGCATGCAAACCCTGCGCTACCTGTTGGCCTTTCTCAACCTGGGAATCTCGCCGCTGGTGCCCGAAAAAGGGTCCGTCGGGGCCAGCGGCGACCTGGCTCCCACCGCTCACCTGGGACTCGTCCTGATCGGCCGCGGCGAGGCCTTCCACCGCGGCCGGCGCATCCCCGGGGCGGAAGCCCTGCGGATCGCGGGCCTGCCGCCGCGGCGGCTGGAAGCCGGCGAGGGGCTGGCGCTGATCAACGGTACCCAGGTGATGACCGCCATCGGCGCCCTGGTGGTCAGCGACGCCGTGCGGCTCTCCAAGACCGCCGACATCGCCTGCGCCATGAGCCTGGAGGTGTTGATGGGCAGCGCCGCGGAGTTCGACCCCCGCATTCATCAAGTGCGCCCCCACCCCGGCCAGGTCGCCACCGCCGACAACATCCTGCGTCTGACCGCCGAAAGTGCCATTGTCGCCTCCCACGAAGGCTGCGCCCGGGTCCAGGACGCCTACACCCTGCGCTGCGCCCCCCAGATCCACGGCGCCAGCAAGGACGCCGTGGCTCACGCAAAGCGGGTGATCGGCATCGAACTCAACGCCACCACCACCAACCCGCTGATTTTCGCCGACACCGAGGAGGTGCGCCTGGGGGGTAATTTCCACGGCCAGCCGGTGGCCATGGCGGCCGACTACCTGTCCCTGGGGCTGGCGGAGCTGGGCAGCGTCTCCGAGCGCCGCATCGAGCGCATGGTCAACCCCCAGCTCAGCGAACTGCCGGCCTTCCTGGTCGAAAACGGCGGCCTCAACTCGGGCTACATGATCGGCCAGTACGTCGCCGCCGCGCTGGTCTCCGAAAACAAGGTCCTGGCGCACCCCGCCTGCGTGGACTCGATCCCCACCTCCGCCAACAAGGAGGACCACGTCAGCATGGGCAGCATCGCCATCCGCCAGACCCGCGAGATTCTCGACAACGTGGAAAACGTCTTGGCCATCGAGCTGCTCTGCGCCGCCCAGGCTCACGATCTGTTGACCGCGAACCGGCCGCTGAGCGCCGGTCTGGGCACCCGCGCGGCCTACGCCGTCATTCGCCGGCATGTGCCCCACCTGGCGGCCGACCGCGATCTGTACCGCGACATCGAAACCGCCGTGACGCTGCTGCGCTCCGGGGAAATCATCGCGGCGGTGGAAGCCGCCGTCGGCGAGCTCAAGGGATAGCCGGATGAGGCGCCCCCCGAGATGCGCCGCGGCCGTTGACAGGCGCGGGTTTTTCCCGTATTGGCCTTTAGCGGCAGGCTGGTCTGGATACTGCGGCCGCTGCTGGAGACGGAAAAATGGACCTTTGCGGCCGGCTTCTGGAAATTGACCTGACCTCCGCCGTTGTTCGCCAGCACCCCCTGGACCCGGCCATGGTCCGCAGCTTTCTGGGGGGGCGTGGGCTGAATGTGGCCCTGCTGGATGAGGCTCTGCCCGGGGCGGTGGACCCGCTTTCGCCGGACAATCTGCTGGTCCTGGCCTGCGGGCTGCTCACCGGCACCCCCGCACCGGCCTCCTCGCGCCTGCACCTCAACGCGGTCAGCCCCCTGACCGGTTTGCTGGGCAGCGCCAACATCGGCGGGCATTTCGGCGCCTGGCTGCGGGCCTGTGGTTTTCAGGCCGTTTTGATCCGCGGCCGCAGCCCGCGGCCGGTTTATCTGGACATCAGCCCCGAGGGCGCCCGCATTCGGGGCGCCGAAGCGCTCTGGGGGCTGGACACCCACGCCACCGAGGACCGCCTGGCGGCCGCCGCCGGCTGCAAGATCCAGACGCTGGCCATCGGACCGGCCGGGGAGCGCCTGGCGCGCTTTGCCTGCATCATCTCCGATCGGGACCATGCCGCCGGCCGCACCGGATTGGGGGCGGTGATGGGCGCCAAGCGCCTCAAGGCCCTGGTGGTGCGCCGTCCCGCGGCCGCCCGCAGGCCGCCGGCGGCGGCGGTCAAAGGCGCGGTCGAGGACTATCTGCGGCAGATCACGGGCTCGCCGGATTTCGGGATCTTTTCGCGTCTGGGCGGCGCCGGCTACGTCAAGTGGGCCTCGGATCAGCGCTTGGTGGGCGCCCGCAACTACCGCCGGCTGGACTTCCCGGGGGCCGCCGATCTGGACGGGTCGCGCCTGCAGGCCGCCGTCGTGCGCTCCCGCGGCTGCGCCCGCTGCCCGGTGCAGTGCAAGGCCCTCTTGCAGTTTGCCGGAGACCCGACGCCCGCCTACCGGCCGGAGTTCGAGCCGATGATCAACCTGGGGGCCAAGTGCGGCCTGGGGGACGGGGCGGCCGTGGTGCGGCTGGAGAACCTCTGCACCCGCCTGGGGCTGGACAGCACCTCGGCCGGCACCGCCATCGCCTTTGCCATGGACCTTGCGGCCCGCGGCCTGATGCCGGCCGCAAAGAGCGGCGGGCTGGATCTCAGCTGGGGCAACCCCCGCAGCATGGAGGCCCTGATCCGCCAGATGGCGGCCACGGAGGGCCTGGGTGGGCTCCTGGCGCTGGGGGTGCGGCGCGCCGCCCGGGAGTTCGGGCCCCGAGCGGTGGCCTTTGCGGCCCACGTCAAGGGGCTCGAGCTGACCGCCTACCACCCGGCCGCACTGCTTGGCTCGGCGCTGGGCTATGCGATTTCAAGCCGCGGCGGGGACTACAACAACGTCTATGCCTCGCTGGAGCACCGCTGGAGCCCCCGGATGGCCGAACGGGCCTTCGGCACCGCCAAGGCCCTGGACCCCCGCTCCTACGAGGGCAAACCGCAGCTGGTCTACCGGGCCGTACTGGTCAACATCGTGGTGGACAGCCTGGGCCTGTGCAAGGTGCCGGCGCTGTCCCTGATCGGCACCTTCGACCTGGTGGGCGAGGCCCGTCTCACGGCGGCCGTCACCGGCTGGCCGGTTTCGGCCCGCGACCTGCTGCAGACTGGCGCGCGGGTGGCGTCGCGGGAGCGACGGCTCAACATCCGGCTGGGCCTCCGGGCCGCGGACGACAGCCTGCCGGAAATGTTTTTCAGCGGCGACGGCCCGCGCCTGGACCGCGAGCGCTTCGCGCAGATGGTGCGTGAATTTTACGAGCTGGCCGGCTGGGACGCGGCCGGACGGCCGCTTTGAAGCGCGCAAAACACCCCGGGCGGGCTCGTGTCGACTGCCCGGCGCAAGGGAAGGAATAACGGATGGACAACGTCGATATTGGCTTCAGCCCCCGGCTGAGTTTTCTATCGGAGGGCGACAAGCAGAAAATCCATCACGCCGCGCTGCAGGTCCTGGAGGAAACCGGCATGCTGCTCCATCACCCGGGGGCGCTGGCACGGCTCAAGGACGCCGGCTGCCGGGTGGCGGAGGACAAACACGTCCGGGTGCCCGCCGCCCTGGTGGAGCGCGCCTGCGCCAGCGTGCCCAACGGCATCCGGGTCTACAACCGTGAGGGGGAGCTGGCCATGGACCTGGGGGGGCGGCGGTCCTATTTCGGGACCGGCTCGGACCTCATGTGGTCCCTGGAATCCGAGACCCTCACCCGGCGGCGCACCACCCTGGAGGACATCGCGACGGCTGCGCGGGTTTGCGAGGCCCTGCCCAACATCGATTTCATTATGTCCTTCGCCCACCCCCACGAGCTGAACCCCGACCTGGCCTATCTGGCCAGCTTTCGGGCGATGGTTGAGAACAGCACCAAGCCCATCGTCAACACCGCCAAGGACCGCGGGGACCTCCAGGCGATGTGGGAGATTGCCAAAATCCTGCGCGGCGGCGCCCAGGCCCTGCGGGAGAAGCCCTACTGGATCCAGTACGCCGAGCCCATCAGCCCGCTCAAGCACCCCTTCGCCAGCGTGGACAAGCTGATCTTCTGCGCCGAGACCGGTTCCCCGGCGATCTACTCCCCGGCCCCGATCGCCGGCTCCACCGCGCCGATGACCATCGCCGGGCATGTGGTCCAGGGGCTGGCGGAGTGCTTTTTCGGGCTGGTGATCCACCAGCTGACCGCCCCGGGCGCCCCGTTTCTGATGGGCATGGGGGCCGCGGTGCTGGACATGTCCACCAGCCAGTGCTCCTACAACGCCCCCGAGTACCTGCTGGCCTACATGGCCATGGTGGAGATGAGCCGTTATCTTGACATCCCCAACTGGGGCTACGCGGGCACCAGCGACTCCCAAATCCCCGACATGCAGGCGGGCTTCGAGGCGGGCCTGGAAACCTTCATGTCGGCCCTGGCCGGCTCCAATCTCAACCACGACGTCGGCTACCTGGATTTCGGCCTGACCGGCTCGCTGGAGATGATCGTGATCAGCGACGAGATCATCGACCTGGTGCGGCGCCTGCAGAAGGGGGTTCCCGTGGACGACGACAGCCTGGCGCTGGCGGTGATCCCCCAGGGCGCCCGGCAGGGACAGTTCCTGACCCAGCCCCACACCCTGAAGCATCTGCGCAAGGTCCAGTGGCGGCCCGGGCTGTTCTGCCGCCAGGGATACGAGAAGTGGGCCGCCGAGGGCCGCAGCGATCTGCTGGCGCGCGCCCGCCGGCGTCTGCAGGAGATCCTGCAGGGCCCTTCCCCCAGGGCCGTCGATACCGAAAAGGAGCGGGCGATCGCTGCCCTGGTGGCGGGCTTCAAGGGCGACTGAGGCATAGGCCGGGCGGCACAGGCCGGGGCCCCGCGGGGTGCCGCCGGTTTGCAGGGCGGGGGCCGTTGCAACCGGCCGGCGGAGGGAATCGGAAAAATCACCCAACCCCCGGTTAACTCCCCCGGTTTTGAAACCGGTGTCCGCCAGGGCGGTTGAGGAGGTGTGTGGCATGCAATACCGCTATTTGGGCCGCACCGGCTGCAGGGTCTCGGCCCTGGGCTTTGGCTGCATGCGTCTGCCGGTGATCGGCGGCGACGAGGGCCGCATCGATGAGGCCCACGCCGCCCGGCTGCTGCAGGCGGCCATCGAGGGCGGCGTCAACTATGTCGACACCGCCTACCCCTACCACC
>JAJDNY010000169.1 GCA_022340425.1 Desulfobacteraceae bacterium
TCTCCTTTTGGCGGGAAGTTTCGGCATACTATGGGCCGCTTCCGATACCGTAACGGTGTTTGCCGCCGCCTCGACGACCAACGCGGTGACCGAGATCGGCGCTGTTTTCAGCGAAAGAAATGCGGAGCGCTTTCTGCCGTCCTTCGCCTCCTCTTCCACCCTGGCCAAGCAGATCGAAAACGGCGCGCCGGCGGATATCTTCATCTCGGCCAACAAGAAGTGTATGGACTACCTGGAAGAAAAGGGGATGATTGAGAAAGGCACCCGCTTCGACCTTTTGAGCAACCGCATCGTGCTGATCGTTCCGGCCGACAGTGCCGTGAAGGACATCCCCATCGGTCCGGCGTTCGACCTGCCGGCGTTTCTCGGCGAGGGCCGCCTGTCCATGGGCGACCCCGACCACGTGCCGGCCGGCATCTACGGCAAGCAGGCCCTTGAGAGCCTCGGGGTGTGGAACACCATTGAAAGTCTTGTGGCGCGCGCCAAGGACGTGCGCGCCGCCCTGGCTCTGGTGGAGCGGGGCGAGGCCCCGGTGGGGCTGGTCTATGCCACGGACGCCGACATTTCGGACAAGGTGCGCGTGGTGGGCACCTTCCCTGAAACCAGCCATCCGCCCATTGTCTATCCCGCGGCGGTCGTGGCCGGGAGGCGCTCTCCGGCAGTGGACCGCTTCATAACCGTGCTCCAGTCCCCGGAGGCCAGAGCGGTGTTTGAAAAATACGGCTTTTCGGTGCCCTGATGCAGGGGTGGACGCTCTCAACCGTCGAAATCGAGGCGCTTAAACTGAGCCTGTGGGTATCCTTCTGGGCCGTGGCCGGCAGTCTGCCCCTGGGTGTACTGATGGCCTGGGTGCTGGCCCGCCTGGACTTCCCGGGCAAATCCCTTCTGGACGGGTTCATTCACCTGCCCCTGGTACTCCCGCCGGTGGTGATCGGCTACCTTTTACTGGTGGGGTTCGGGCGCCGGGGCGTTCTCGGGGCTTGGCTTCATGACCTGGCCGGCATCACCCTGGCTTTTAATTGGAAGGGGGCTGCGGCGGCGGCGGCGGTCATGGCTTTCCCCCTGATGGTGCGGGCCGTGCGGTTGTCCATCGAGGGCGTCGACCGGGGTGTTGAGGCGGCCGCGCGGACGCTGGGCGCCGGCCCTGTGCGGGTCTTTTTCACGGTAACCCTACCCCTCGTCACGCCGGGGATTCTGACCGGCTTGATCCTGGCATTTGCCCGCAGCCTGGGTGAATTCGGTGCCACGATCACCTTCGTCTCCAACATCAAGGGCGAAACTCAAACCCTGCCGCTGGCGCTCTACACGCTGACCCAGATGCCTGGTGGCGAGGTGGGGGCCATGCGCCTGTGCCTTATCTCGGTGGTCATCGCCATGGCGGCCCTAGTGGCCTCGGAAGGTCTGGCCCGCCGGTTTGCCGCCTACATCAGGGGGTGATGGATGCTGGACCTGCATGTGATCAGACAACAGGGCGATTTCCGGTTGGACGTGGCCTTCCGCTCCCCTGACGTGGGGGTAACCGCTCTGTTCGGCCGCTCAGGCGCCGGCAAGACCTCAGTGGTCAACATGGTGGCCGGACTTGTGCGCCCGGACCGGGGGCACATCGTCGTCAACAGCCGCACCCTGTTCGATGCTGCCAAGGGCCTGCATGTCCCGCCCGAAAAACGGCGCGTGGGCTACATCTTCCAGGACGGGCGCCTATTCTCCCATCTATCGGTGAAGTCCAACCTGACTTACGGCATGCACCTCACCCCGCCTTCCGAGCGCCATGTCGCCCTAAACGACGTGGTGGATCTCCTGGGTATCGGCCGCCTTCTCCACCGCCGGCCCGCCAAACTTTCGGGTGGGGAAAAGCAGCGCGTCGCTATCGGCCGGGCCTTGTTGACGAGCCCGGCCCTGCTTCTGATGGACGAACCGCTAGCCTCACTCGACCGCAGCCGCAAGGCCGAAGTACTGCCTTTTTTGTCACGGCTGTGCGGCGAACTGTCGACGCCCATCCTGTACGTCAGCCATTCCCTGGAAGAGGTGCTCAACCTGGCGGACACCATGGTGCTGCTGGACGACGGGCGGGTGGCGGCCTCCGGACCGATCGAGGACTTGATGAACCGGCCCGACCTGCAGCAGTTGACCGGGGCCGATGACCTCGGGACGGTCATCGCCACCACGGTGGAGGCCCACGAGGAGGGTTTGACCCGGCTTGGTTTCCCGGGCGGGATGTTGTGGGTGCCCAAGGTGGCCGTGCCTGTGGGAAACCGGCTGAGGGTCCGCATCGGGGCCCGCAGCGTGGCCATCGCCCTGCAAAAGCCCCCGGGAACCAGCCTCCAGAACATCTTTCCTGGCAAGGTGACCGCCATCACCGGCGGTCCCGGGGAACTGCTGGACGTTCGAATGGACATCGGCTGCCCGCTTTTGGCCAGGATCACCGCGCGCGCCATGCAGGCCCTGGCCTTGATGCCCGGCAAGCCGGTCTGCGCCATGGTTAAAAGCGTCGCCGTCTCCCGCGGTCACCTGAACGCATCCCTGGATCCTCAGATCGATGCGTAAGGCTGACAGTTTTTTACAAGCCTGATTTCCATGCTGGGCCGGATCTGGAAGGGGTTCGCCGTGACGGTTTTCACCCCCCGGGTTTGGCCGGTTTTGCCACCCGAAGTGCGCATGCCATTGCCTCCTACGTGCTTGTCTAAGCTGAAGGGATTGGCGCGCCGCCATTTTTTTTAGTTTGATCGGCAACCGCTTTCTGAAAGCAGCCCACGTCGCATTATGGCCGGTACGGCCGCTATCCCGTTTTTTTGCTTGACAAACAACGAGCCTTTTGCCGTATGTTGGCTCTCGTAAGGCAAGCGCTTATCACTTATTCCTTGTTTTTCATCACTACCCGCATCCCTCCTCACACGGAAATCGAACCTGGGTGATTGTGTGCGGCAGGCGGCTGGCTGCAAAGGGCGGACACATGAAACGGATGATATTCGTACTGGCCTTATGTCTGATGATGGTCCCGCTTGGATCGGCGATCGCGCGTGCCTCGGAAGCCGAAGCCGATTTTTCCATCCATGCCGGTCGTGCGCCAAACAGTCATTTTTTATCGGGTCCCGTCCTTGCCACCGCCTCTCCTGCCGCCGTCGAGGGCGAGGCCGGCGCCCACACGGCGGTTGAAGCCGATCATGGACATGGTCACCCCAATCTAGGCGAGGTCCTTCCCCTTTGGAGCTGCATTCCGTTTGCCGGCATGCTGCTATCCATCGCCCTTTTCCCACTGCTGGCGCCGGAATTCTGGCATCATCATTTCGGCAAGGTCTCCGCCTTTTGGGCCGCGACCCTCGCCCTTCCGTTTCTAGCGGCCTTCAGGGGACTCGCCCTTTATGAAATCCTGCACATCATTCTGGCCGATTACGTGCCGTTCATCATCCTGCTCTGGTCGCTGTACACGGTTTCGGGCGGCATCCTCCTGCGCGGTACTTTGCGCGGCACCCCGATCGTCAATACGGTCATTTTGCTGATCGGCACCCTGCTGGCCTCCTGGATGGGCACCACCGGGGCGGCCATGCTGCTGATCCGGCCTTTTCTGCGGGCCAATACCCACCGCAAAAACCGGACATTCATGGTGGTGTTCTTTATTTTCCTGGTCGCCAACGTGGGCGGTTCGTTGACGCCGCTGGGGGATCCACCGCTTTTCCTTGGGTTTTTGCACGGGGTATCGTTTTTCTGGACCCTTCATATCCTGCCGCACATGCTGGTGGTTTCGATTCTGCTGCTGGTGATCTACTTCCTGCTGGACAGCTACCACTTCCGCAAGGAAGGGGTTAAGGCCCCCGACGACGGGGTCAAGGTGCCCTTGAAGCTGGTGGGCATCCACAATTTCATCTTTTTGGCCGGCATTGTCTGCGCCGTGCTGATGAGCGGCGTCGTCGACTGGGGGGAGGTCACCACCCTGGGCATCCATCGCGCAGTTCAGGACTGGGTGCGCGACGGCCTGCTGATCGGCATGGGCATCCTGTCCATGGTGACGACATCCATCACGATTCGCGAAGACAATGATTTTACCTGGTTTCCGATTATCGAAGTCGCCTATCTCTTCATCGGCATCTTTATCACCATGATCCCGTGCCTGCTGATCCTCAAAGCCGGGCTGAAGGGGGAGCTGGCCTTTTTGATCCAGGGCGTCAACCGGCCGGCCCATTATTTCTGGGTGACGGGCGCGCTTTCCGCTTTTCTGGACAATGCCCCCACCTACCTCACCTTTTTCAACACCGCCCTGGGCAGCTTCTTCGCGGGCATGACCGAGCCCGAGGCCGTGCCCCTGCTGATGACCGATAAAGCGATCTATCTCCAGGCTATTTCCACCGGGGCGGTCTTCTTCGGGGCTGTCAGCTACATCGGAAACGCCCCCAACTTCATGGTGCGCTCCATCGCGGAAGAGGCCGGCACGCCCATGCCGAGCTTTTTCGGCTACATCATCCGGTTTTCCCTGTTGTTTCTGATACCCAGCTTCGGGATCGTCACCTTGATTTTCTTTTGACCACAGGAGGGGCTGTTATGGGAATCGAAAAGGTCCTCTTTCACACCCGGTTCCGTGATCTGGCCTTCAATGCTCTCGAGACGCTGCTGGAATTGAAGCAAGCCGGTTTGCAGGAAGTCGTTCTGACCTACGTGATCCCCAGAGAGGAGGTGGCCTTCGTGCCCTATGGGGGCTATCTCAAGGATGCGGCCGAGCAAATGGAGGAAGTCGCCCGGTTGCGTTTCGAGCAATGGCAGGAGTTCATTTCATCCAAGGGCCTGCGCAGCAAGGTCCGGATCGAGACCGGCACCTTGAACGCCAAAATTCTCGCCGTGGCCGAAGAGGAACAGGTGGACCTGATCGTCACCGGCCGCAAGAAACGGTCCGCCTTTGAAAAAGTCTACGTAGGCTCCCACGTACTCGATATCATTCGCCGCAGCCCCCGGCCGGTTTTGATGGGCAAGTACATGGTGCAGTACGAATGGGCCGGGGAGGTGTTGACGCGTGTCAACGACCATATTTTCGACCGGCCGCTGCTGGCCACCGACTGGTCGCAGCCCTCCCAAAACGCCCTGGAGTTTATCAAGTCCTTCAAGGGGCTGGCCAGTAAGGTCCTGGTGGTCCACAATATCGGTGCTAAAATTTCCAAGGGCTTGGATGTGACGGCCCTGCGGGACCTCGAGGAGGAGAGCAAAAGACGATTGGATGGTTATTGCGGACGGATCGAAGAAGCGGGGCTGAGCGCCGAATCCTATCTTTCGGTCGGCAAAACGACCCTGGAAATCCTCCGACAGTCGCGGGAGCAGAAAGCCACCATGATCGTCATGGGCCGCACCGGCAAGGACTGGTTCCAGGAGTATTGGCTGGGAGGCGTTTCCCACCGGGTAGCGGAGGTCTCCGAGCTGCCGGTGCTGCTGGTGCCCTAAGATGCTTCTTAGAAAATCTGGCCGGTTGGTCGGCTGTGGTCACAACGCTAACCATCATAGCGCCCGACCCCATAGAAGGTGGATTCGCCATGATCGAAAATCTGCATAATTCCAATATCGGGATTGTCGGGGGAGGGCGTTTTTGTAAAATTTTTCTCAAATTCCTGCACGAAAAGAATGTTTCCGAGCGCAGCGTCTCCGTTCTCGGGGTTGCCGATATCAACCCGCATGCCGAGGGGCTGATCTTTGCCCGTCAACTGGGGATCTTCACCACCCACGACTACCGGGAGCTCTTCAATCTCGAGAACCTGGAGGTCCTGATCGAGATAACCGATGATCCCGCCCTCGGCGAGACCATCGGAAAAACCAAACCCGAGGGCGTCCAACTCATCGATCACATCGAAGCCCAGGCCATCTGGAGTTTGCTGCGGCTTGAAAGCGAAAAGCGTAAGGCGTTGAAGGAGCTGAAACCGCAGGAGGGCGTCACCCCGACTATCTTGGAACACTTTGAGAAGTTCGCCGACCGGCTGGCCAAGGTGATCAAAAACCGCAACCAGCGCTACCTTGAAATCGAAAAAGAGCTGATCGAAAGCGAGCGCACCCTGGCCCAGATCATTCAGGGCAGCACGATGCCGACTTTCGTGATCGACAAGAATCACATCGTCACCCACTGGAACAAGGCCATGGAGCGCCTGTCGGGGATTCCGGCCGAAGAAATCCTCGGCACCAACCGGCAGTGGATTTCCTTCTGGGAAACGAAGCGCCCCAGCATGGCCGATTTGATTCTGGACCAAGCCGGCGAGGAAACTCTCAGCGAATTCTACGGCAAATCATGGCGTAAGTCAGCCCTCATCGAAGGCGGTTACGAGGCCGAGTATTATTTCCCCAACCTCGGCCCCGACGGGAGATGGTGCTGGTTTACGGCCGCCCCGCTCAAGGCGCCCGACGGCACCCTCGTCGGCGCCATCGAAACCCTGTGGGATAAGACCGAAGACAAAAACGCCGAGCGCGACCGGGAGCGCCACACCCATTTGCTGACAGAAACGGCCCGCGCCCTGGCCGAGAGTGAACGGACGATGACCCAGATCATCCAGGGCAGCACGATACCGACTTTCGTTATCAACGAGAATCACTTCGTGACCCACTGGAACAGGGCCCTGGAAAGGTTGACCGGCTACAGCGCCGATGACATCGTGGGCACCCGCAACCAGTGGCGGCCCTTTTACCACAACCAACGCGGAACCATGGCGGATGTGATTCTGGACCAGGGCGACGAGGCCGAGATCGAAAAACTCTACGGGGCGAAGTGGCGCCACTCAAGCCTGATCGAAGACGCTTATGAGGCCGAGGATTTCTTCCCCCATTTTGGCGACAGCGGTAAATGGCTTTGGTTCACCGCTTCGCCGATCAAGGCCCCGAACGGAAAAATCGCCGGAGCCATCGAAACCCTCTGGGACAAAACCGAGGACAAAAGGGCGGAAGAGGAACGGGAGCGGCGCACCAGGGAGTTGAGCGCCCTGTGTTCGATCTTCACGTCCCTGAACACAGTGGAGAAATTCGATGCCGGTATCTTAAAAGCGATCCGGATCATGATGGATTTTCTCGGGGCTGACGGCATCTGCATCTATATGCAGGATGACAACGGCAAATACCGCTTGCGCTATGGCTACGGGTCTTCGAAAAATGCCTGTTCCAAGATAAGCGTGCTCGACGAGAGCAGCATCATCCACCAGGTGGCCCAAAACAACCAATTTACGGTGTATGAGAACCTGCCCGAGGGTTGCAGCGACGAAATCTGCCTGCTGGAGGATAACAAACTCCTCTCCCTGGCCTATGTTCCCATACATGCCGAGGAAAAAAAGACCTTCGGCGTCATTCGCATTGGCAGTCATAAAGCCGGTCATTTCACCAATGACCAGAGGGACGTGCTGGCGCTCATTGGAAATCAGATCGGCATCGCCATCGAAAACGCCATCCTGCAGGAACGGTACATCAAATCCGAGGAGAAGTACCGCACCCTGTTCAACTGCGATCCGCACCCGACTTTCATCCTGGACATCCAAACCCACCGGATCCGGGACATCAATCAAAGGGCCTTGGATATTTACGGCTATTCTCGGGAGGAGATGGTGGGGATGCATTTCCTCGAGCTGGGTGACAGCGATGAGGAGTTGGCGCAGGCGCTGGAGAATATTTCACTGGGCAAATCCCTACTGTTGACCAAAAGAAAGCACTACCGCAAGGGGCATCGCCCGTTTTTCGTCAACATCAATGTCAGCGATGCCAAATACGGTGAAAGCGAGGTGGTGATGGCATCCACCACCGATATCACCGAAAGCGTGGAGAAGGAAACGCAGCTGATCCAGGCCAGTAAAATGACGACCTTGGGACAGATGGCTGCGGGTATCGCCCATGAGATCAATCAACCGCTGAATGTCATCCAGGTCTGCGCGGATTTTTTCCTCAAAATGATCGGCCGCGGGCAGCCCATCGGCGAAGAGGACTTGAAATCGATGGCAGCCGATATCGGCAGAAACGTCCAGCGGGCGGCGGCCATCATCCAGCACATGCGGGATTTCGCCCGCCAGTCCGGGGGGACCCGCAGCAAGATCGATATCAATGATCCCATTCGCGACGTTTTCAAGGTGCTGGGCCATCAACTGCGGGTTCATGAAGTCGAGCTGGTCCTCGAACTCGACCCGGACATTCCCCCCATCATGGCCGATCACAACCGGTTGGAGCAGGTCTTCATCAACCTGGTGACCAACGCCGTCGACGCCATGGACGAAAAACGCAGCTGGCCGGAATACGACAAAGTCGAAAAATCGCTCAGGATCAGATCCTTCTCCGAAAACGGTTTCGTTGCGGTGACCGTCTCGGATACCGGTGTCGGCATGAGCGAAGAGGTTCTGGCCAAACTGGGGGAGCCTTTTTTCACCACCAAGGATATCGGCAAGGGAACGGGGTTGGGCGTCTGCATCAGCCACGGCATTGTCAAAGACTACGACGGCAGCATCGAAATCGAAAGCAAAGTCGGCGAGGGCACGACATTCAAACTGAAATTTCCAGCGCTGAGGCCAACTGAAGAAGAATGAACAGAATCCTGCTCGTCGATGACGAACCCGATATATTGCGAGTGCTCGGCATTTCCCTGCGGGCCGACGGTTATCAGGTGCGGACCGCGGGGGGTGGCGAGGAAGCCCTGACGATTTTCGCCCGTGAAACCCCCGAGCTTGTCATCACCGATATCAAAATGCCTGGTATGAACGGGATCGAGGTCTTGCGGGAAGTAAAGAATATCAACCCCGAAACTGAAGTGATCATCATCACCGGCCACGGTGACATCGATTCGGCCATCGAGGCCCTGCAATACGGGGCGTCCGATTTCATCAACAAGCCGGTGCGCGACCAGCAGCTCTCGATCGCACTCAAACGGGCCCAGGAAAAGATTCAAATCAAACAGCAGCTGCGGGAGTACACCACCAGCCTGGAGCAGAAGGTTGAGGCGGCGACGCGCGAGATCAGGCGACGCTCGAACTTTCAGAGCAAGTTGATTCGAAGCTCCAACAACGGCATCGTGGCCACCGATAAAGATTTAAAAATTGTTATCTACAATCCCGGTGCAGAGAAAATTTTTGGCTATCCGCATCACGGCGTCGTTCATCGCATGCAGATTCAAGAACTCTACACGCCCCAAATCACCGATTTGATTATAAGGGGAATGACCCAGGAAAACGCTTTGGAAGAGTTTCCCTGGCAGGAAACATCGATTCTGTCTGAAAGCGGCGAGGTCATTCCGGTCCGGTTTTCGGGTTCGATTCTCCATGAAAAAGGCCAAAAAATGGGGAGCGTTGCGTTTTTTCAGGATCTGCGTGAAATCAAGCGGCTGGAACGCGAACTGCTCAAAGCCGAGCGGCTGGCCGCCGTCGGTCAGACCGTGGCCGGACTGGCCCACGGGCTCAAGAACATTTTGCACGGACTCAAGGGCGGCAGCTATCTGGTTGACTTGGGAATTAAAAAAGACGATACTGAAAAACTCAAAAACGGCTGGGACATGATCAAGCGCAACATCGGACGCACCTCGGAACTGGTCATGGACCTTCTGACTTACTCCAAGGAAAGAGAACCCGAATTTGAGGACTGCTTTCCCAACGAAATAGCGACCGAGGTGGCCGATCTGCTGGCCGAAAAGGCGCGGGAAAGCCAGGTCGAGATAAAAAAGTCGCTGGACCCGTCGATTTCGCAGGTCTCGATGGATCCGCGCATCGTTCACACTGCGCTGCTCAACCTGGTGACCAATGCCATCGATGCCTGTCTATTCGATGAAGATACCGGGAAAACGTGGCAGGTTGTGGTCGCCACGACCCTTGAAGACGACAACACCATCCGGTTTGACGTCTCCGACAATGGCGCCGGCATGAGCAAAAATGTCAGCGACAGGTTGTTTACTTCTTTTTTCAGCACCAAGGGGCACCGTGGAACGGGCCTTGGCTTGATGGTGACCCGCAAGCTCGTCGAAGAGCACGGCGGGCGGATCGATGTGATCTCCAGCCCCGGCAAGGGAACCACCTTTACCATCCACCTGCCTTTCGAGGCCGCCGGTCAAAAAGAGACAACATCCAGCAAAAAATAAAAAAACGATAGACGAGGAGGATTCACCATGGGTAAAAAAGTTCTGGTCGTCGACGATGACCCGGATGTTCGCTTGTTTAACGTGACGGTTCTCGAAGAAAACGGTTACACCGCGTTGGTGGCCACCAATGGCGAAGAGGGCAAGAACATGGCCAAACAGGAAAAACCGGATCTGGTCATTCTCGATGTCCTCATGCCCCGTGAAAGCGGCATTCGGTTGTACCGCGAACTCAAAACGGACAAGAATCTCAAACACATACCCATTATCATGCTGTCCGGAATAGCTGAGAAATCCTTTCTGCGTTCCCAAAAGGTCCTGGCGGAGTTCGGTGATGTCCCCGTTCCCGAGCCCGAAGCCTATCTGGAAAAACCAGTGGATGCCGAAGAATTGGCTGCGACCATCAAAAAAATTATCGGGTGATGCGGCGGGCTGGCGATCGACACCCATCGACAAAAGACGAAACAAGCCATGAAAATAAAAAAACTGCTGTTCGTAACCAAATTCGAGGAGCTGGGCTTTGACGCCCTTCAAGCCCTTTTGATTCTGCGGCAGGCCGGGCTCGAGCACGTGGTTTTCGTCAACATTATCGAGCGCGAACGGGTAGCCATGCGCCGGGGCACCGGTTACAGCAAGGAAGCCGAAATCCGGCTGCGCGAAACCGCCAACATCCGCTTTATCGATTGGGCCGAGAACCTGTTCGAACAGGGCATGGAGGTCGGCGCCTACATTGTGGTCGGCAACTTGGTGGGCGAGGTGATCAAGGCCGCCCAGAAGGAGGAAGCCGATCTGATCGTCGTCGGACGGTCGCAGAAGGGCGTGATCGAGCAGCTTTATGCGGGATCGGACATCACCGAATTGCTGCACCGGACAGCCAAGCCGATTCTCGTTTACAAATACCTGACGGAGAGTTCCTTCGCCCTCGAAAAGCCTTTTGAAACGCCCGTCCTGGCGACCGACTGGTCACCGGCCAGCCTGCGGGCCGTCGATTTCCTGAAGGAACTTAATGGAATCATCAACAAAATTCACGTCGTGCACGTTGCCGACCAGAAAAAACTCAGCGGTTCGGCGATGGCGATTCAGAAAACGCGCAAGGAAATACGCGGTCGATTGGACGAGATTTGCCACATTTTCGAAGCCGAGGGGATTCCCGCAGCGCCACATGTCTACGTGGGCAGCCCGGACCAGGAGATCGAGAAGGCCGCACGGGATTGCCAGGCAACCCTGATCGTCATGGGATCGTCCGGCAAAGCGAACTGGGTGGAGCGATGGCTGGGCAGCACGCCGCGCAACATCGCGGAAAAGTCGGATTATCCGACCCTGCTCATCCCGCCAAAACAGCTATAGATGCGGCGGCAGTATTTTTCGCGCGGTCAACGCAATCAAAAAATGCGCAAAAGAATAGCGTCTTGGATTGCACGATAAATTCAGCAAAGCCGTCATGCCCCGGGGGTGATTGAAACCACGCGCATGCAATTGGGCCAATTGAGGCGAAACTACACGCAAGATCTGGAAATATTTTTTTTCGAGACCCTGACGTTCAACAGGAGGGATTCATGGCGGTAATTACGATTTCAAGACAATTCGGCGCGGGGGGTAAAACCGTCGGAAAAAAGGTTGCCGACAAACTGGGCTATACGTTCGCCGATGATGACATCATTCAAATGGTGGCCGAAGCGGCCAACGTGTCGCCGCACTGGGTCGAGTCCATCGAAAAGGAGGCCGGCGGCAAGCTTTCCAGGGTCGTCTCCAGCATGGTTTCCAAACGCCTGGTGGACCGCATCCTAAAGGATGAGCGCGGCTACATGGACGAAAGGCTTTACCTGGACTACCTCGTGGTCATCATTGCGCAGATAGCAGAAGAGGGCAACGTCGTCATCCTGGGGCGCGGCAGCCAATACATTCTCCATGATCACCCCGACGCCCACCACGTTCTCCTGATCAACGACCTGAAAAACCGCATCAAGTTCATGACGGAGCGCTACGATTTTTCCGAAAGCCAGGCCACTCAGGTCATCAACCGCGAAGACAAACGCCGACTCAATCTTTATCGCAAGATCGGCAAGACCGATTACGACAATCCGGCCCTCTATCACCTGGTGCTGAACATGGCCAAGATGGACATGCCCACAGCGGTCAGGCTCATCATGAACCTGGTGGCCGCACCATAAGGGCTGCGGCTGCGTCACGGTCGCGTTTTCCGCGGAACTGCGAACGGGTCACCGCCAGCCTGACCTTACATTGCTATCACGTCCCTTCCAGGCGGTCGGCAAAATCCTCCAGAACAGCGGGAAATGAGAAAGGAGTGACGGGATGTACCGATTCAAACGCCTTTTGGTGGGGATTTCCTTTGCGGACCAAGACGGGGCCTCGATCCGCTACGCTGCGATGATCAGCAGGCTGGCGCGATCGGAGAAAGTCGTGTTCCTTCACGTGGCCAGCAGCATGGACCTTCCTGAAGAGCTGCTGAAGGAGTATCCGGATCTTTTTGAACCGGTTGGTGAATACGCCAAAGAAAAAATGCAGAAGTTTGTTCACCAATACTTTGATGGCCATCCGGATACCGAGATCAGCTACCAGGTCGTCGAAGGGGCGCCGCTGATCGAGTTTTTGCGCCAGGTCAAGGAAGAGGACATCGATCTCGTCGTGCTGCGGAAGCGAGGATCGCCCTGGGAATCGGGGACGCTGTTTGAAAAGCTGGCCCGTAAGGCGCCATGCTCGGTGCTGTTTGTGCCCGAGGGCAGCAAGGCGTGGTTCAAGAATATCCTCGTTCCGGTGGATTTTTCGGAAAACGCGCTGGATGCGATGGACGTCGGTGTGGCCATCGGCCTGGCCGCCAAGGGGATCAAGGAGATCTACTGCCTGCACGTTTACAGCGTGCCCATCGGGTATTACAAGACGGGGAAGACTTATGAGGAGTTTGCCGAGATCATGAAGGGCCACGCGCAAAGGTACTATGCGGAATTTATCCAAAAGGTGGACCTCAAGGGTCTTGCCGCGGTTCCCATATTCAAGTTGGAAAAGAAGGAGTACCGGGGCATCCATGATGTGATCGAAGAGCGGGAAATCTCCCTGGTCGTTATCGGCGCCCGGGGCAGAAAGGCCGGCGCCGGCGTACTGCTGGGTAGCGTCACCGAACACCTCATCAACACCACCACCGTGCCCTTCATGGCGGTAAAGAAAAAAGGGGCGGGCATGGGCCTGCTGGATGCCCTGCTGAAACTCTGAGACCTTCCGAACCGCGGGACCGCACTTTCCCCCGGAGATCTCAGGGTCGCGGCAAAAAATAATTACACATCTTGCTTGTTTTTTGGCCCATCACCGGCGTTACATCCGCCGGCACATATCTCGATATGCGCCGACGGATGCGCCTTGGTGATGAACCAAAATCCGTCGCCATATTGTTGAATTGTTTTTTGTCGAGACCCTTACCCGCCATCTCCCCATCGAGCCCGCGCCCTTTCTTCCCTTCCTCCCGGGGGGGGCCTCAGCCCCCCGCCGCTGCTTCCGTCGCCCGGTCCACCAGATACAAAATGGAGCGATAGTTAACCCCGGAGTGGTGCGACAACCCGATTTCGCAGGTGCGGCTGGTGGAGTAGCCGCCGGCGCAGTCCGCGGGGATCTGCTCGGCCAGGCGGCGCAGGCCGAAGGCGTTGAGTTCCGGGTGGGTGAAGCCGCGGTCACCGGCGAAACCGCAGCAGATCACCTCGGGAGCCGTGACTTTTTCCGCGCACATCTCGGCCAGTTGCCGCAGGGGTGCCTCCAGCCCCATTTTCTTGGCACTGCAAACCGTATGAATGGCCACCGTTTCGGGCAGCTTGCGGAACTCCAGGTGCGGTGCGAGCACCTCCAGGGTGAAGCGGATCGGCTCGTAGAGCCTCAGCCGCCGGTCCAGGGTTTCGCGCATGTGGTGCAGGCAGGGGCTCATGTCGCAGACCACCGGCAGGCGGCCGTTGTCCGAGGCCGCCAGCAGGGCCCGGCTCAACTCCCGGGCGCGCTTGTCGGCCACGTCGTCGATTCCCTTGCTGGCAAACGGCATGCCGCAGCACAGTGATTCCATCTTTTCCGGGTAGATGATCTCGTAGCCCGCCTTGCGGATAAGCCGGGCAGTCACCGCCGGCACGTCCCCGGCCGCCTCCTCGCCCCGGGCCGGACCCATGGAGCGGGTGATGCAGGACGGGAAATAGACGACCTTGCGGGGGTTCGCCGCCCGCACCGGGATGCAGGCGACGGCCGTCGCGCTGGCCGGCATCCAGGGCGTCCACAGCGGCAGGCGGCCCCGGCTCAGGCGGCGCAGGGCTTCACTGAGATGGCGCATGCGTTTGGATCCGATGAGCCCGTGGACCGTATCCGCGGCCCCCAGGCCCAGCCGGGTCAGCCGGGTGACGGTTCCCATGTGATCCCCGATCCAATCGGCCAGCCGGTGGGCCGGTGGGTGCAGCTGGGCGCGGCGCAGGTGCTTGATGAGCTTCCCCGTGTCGATCTCCACTGGGCAGGAGGTGGCGCACAGGCCGTCGGCGGCGCAGGTCTGGTCGCCCATGTAGCGGTAGGCCGCGGCCAGTTGCCGCAGCCGCGCCGGGTTCGCGCCGGTTCGCCGCAGGCGGGTCATTTCCCGGTAGACGACGATCCGCTGCCGGGCCGAAAGGGTGAACTCGTGGGACATGCAGTTGCGCTCGCAGAAGCCGCACTCGATGCAGGTGTCCACCACGGGGTCGGCCACCGGCATGGCCTTGAAATGGCGCACATGGCCCTCGGGGTCGTCGTCGATGAGGCAGCCGGGGTTGAGCAGGCCCTCGGGATCGAATAGCGCCTTGATCTCCCGCATGACGGCGTAGAGTTCCGGTCCCCATTCCCGGGCCACGAAGGGCGCCATGTTGCGGCCGGTGCCGTGCTCGGCCTTGAGCGAGCCGTTGTAGCGCTCCACCACCAGGTCCACCACCGCGTCCATGAAGCGCTGGTACTTTGTGACCTCCGCGGGTCTGGTGAAATCCGGGGTGAGCACGAAGTGGACATTGCCGTCGAAGACGTGGCCCCAGATCACCGGGTTTTCGTATTCGTAGGCCGTGAAGAGCTTCTGAAGCTCGCCCAGGCAGCTTTCCAGGTGGGCGATGGGAACGGCGATGTCCTCGATGATGACCGCGGTGCCCGGCCGGCGGGCCACGCAGGCGCTGGGAAAGATCCCTTTGCGGATCTCCCAGAGTTGGGCGATCCGCAAAGGGTCGGTGGTGAAGGCGAAATCGTGGGCCAGGGGAAAGCCGCTGAACGCCTCGCGGATCTGGGTGGCCTGGCGTTCCAGGCGCTCATCGTCGTCGGCTCCGGTTTCCACCAGCAGGGCCGTGGCCGTGTCGCCCAGCTCCCGAATCCAGGGCGGCATGCCGGGCTTGGCCTCCACCGAGCGCAGGGCCACCCGGTCCATCAGTTCGGCGGCGCTGACGCTGCAGTCCTTGAGCCTCAGCACCGCCTCGCAGGCCCGCGCGGTGTCCGGGAAGACCATCAGCGCCGCGGCCCGGCGGGAGGCCTCCGGCAGGGTTCGAAAGACCACCTCGGAGATGAAGCCCAGGGTGCCCTCGGAGCCGATCATCAGGTGGGCGATCATATCGATCGGGTCCTCGTGGTCCACCAGGGCGTTCAGGCTGTAGCCGCAGGTGTTTTTGATGCGGTATTTTTCGCGGATTTTGGCGGTCAAGGCCGGGTTGCCGCGCACCCGCTCGGCCAGTGCCCGGACCCCCGCCACGAGATCCCGGCGCTCCCGCAGAAAGGCGGCCCGGCTGCCGGCATCACCGGTGTCGAGGACCGTGCCGTCCAGGAGGATCATGCGCATGGACAGCAGGGTGCCCATGGAGTTGTGGTCCACCCCCGAAGTCATGCCGCAGGCGTTGTTGGCCACAATCCCGCCGATTTTGGCAGCGTTGACCGAGGCCGGGTCGGGGCCGATTTTTTTCCCCAGGGGCGCCAGGGCCGCGTTCGCCTGGGCGCCCAGGACGGCCGCGCCCAGGCGGATGGTGTCGCCGTCGGGGCCGATTTCGATGTCGCGGAAGCCCTTCACCCCCAGCAGCAGGAGAACCGAGTCGGAAAGGGCCTGGCCCGACAGGGATGTGCCGGCGGCCCGGAAGGTGAGGGGGAGCTTCAGGCTGCGGCAAGCGGCCAGGGTCTGCAATACCTCGGCTTCGTTTTCAACCCGCACGATGAGTTTGGGGACCAGACGGTAGACGCTGGCGTCGGTGGCGTAGGCGTAGGTGCGCAGCGGGTCGGAAATCAAGCGCTCCGCGGGCATGACGGTGGACAGGCGACGGGCCAGTTCCCGGTGGGGGAAATTTTTCATGGCGACCTCCCGGTGAAAAGGGTCAGGGGCTACGTCCGGCGGCCTGCCGGGAACGCGAACCCTGAGGGGAATCGGGTTGATTTCAAATTACCCGATTTTTGTTGAAAAAGCCATCTCCGGTTGCGCATCCCGTTGGTGCCTCGCCCCGGGTCTTTGCCCCGCATTTGCATGGCTTTGGCCACACCGTGGGTAAGGGCAAAAAAGGATTGACAATAAAATGAATTGCATGCTAAGAGTCGCGATTGAGCGCTCGCTCAGAACATTGCGACTGCTGTTAGGCGAAAAAATATGAACGCGGGATGTATCCTTCGCGAGAACCGGATGGTTTCAAAATTTCCCGTGAGGGTTTCTTAGCCGGGGTTGAGACGCGGCTTTTTCTTACTTTGTGGCGGGTAACAGGCACTCAAACAACATGGAGGTGGGCAATGGCAATGGAGGCTTTCTATCGCGAAGTGATGGCAATCAATACCATTCAGGACATGCAGAAACGGGAAGCGGCGGCAAAGTCCTTTTTTGAGAAACTCAATCATGCCAAGTTGCCGGAGAAGTTCAACTGGGTGGCTGAAATCTTTGAAGGGATGCACGTCAAGGAGCGGGGCGATCAGCTGGGCTTGATCTGGACCGATCTGGATACCGATGCGGAGCGCCAGTTCACCTTCAAGGAGATGGCCGCCAACGCAAACAAGTTCCTCAATTTCGTGCGCAAAAACGGTGTTGAAAAAGGGGACAACCTCTACATGCTGACCCCCATCGTGCCCGAGACCTGGTTCGCCACCCTGGCGGGGCTGAAGGGCGGGTTCGTGTCGGTGCCGACCGCCACCAGCATGACCGCCCGGGAAATCCAGTTCCGCTTCGAATCCTATAAACCCGATGTCATCGTCGCCTTCGAAGGTTTGGCCCAACTCGTGGACGATGCGCTGCAGGAAGCGCAGTGCACCCCCAAGGCCAAGATCGTGCTGGGCGAGAAAGCCGGGTGGGTTTCCTATTCCGCCCTGGACGCCGAACCCGGCGAAGCGGCGGCCGCCGATGTAGGCCGCGACGACGTCCTCTTCTGCTTTTTCACCTCCGGGACCACCGGTCTGCCCAAGCGGGTGGGCCACAGCGCCGTCTCCTACCCGTTGGGACACCTGTCCACCGCCGTGATGCAGGGGCTCGAGCCGGGCAACGTTCACCACAACCTCAGTGCTCCCGGCTGGGCGAAGTGGGCCTGGAGCAGCTTTTTCGCGCCCCTCAACGTGGGTGCTACCGCCACCGGTTTCGCCTTCACCGCGCTGAACATCAAAAAATACATCGCCGCGGTGGCCAAGTACAAGGTGAACTCGTTCTGTGCGCCGCCCACCGCCTGGCGGGCTTTCGTGGGGCTCGACCTGAGCCAGTACGATCTGAGCGCGATGAAGTATTCGCTGAGCGCCGGCGAACCACTGAACCCCGAAGTCATCGATCAATGGCGCAAAGCGACGGGAACCGAGATCAGGGATTTCTACGGCCAGACCGAATCCACCGCCATGATCGGCAACCCGCCCTGGATGGAAGGCAAGATGCGCTTCGGCTCCTTCGGCTATCCGGCTTTCATGTACGACGTGATCCTGGCCGATGATGACGGCAACCAGATCACCGAGCCCGATCAGCCCGGACACATCGTCATTCGCTTGAGCAACTGGCGCGCCATCGGCCTTTTCCAGGAGTACATCGGCGACACCGAAAAAACCCAGAACGTGTTCAAGAACAACCTGTACTTCACCGGTGACAAGGCCTCGTTCGACCAGGACGGCTACTGGTGGTTCGTCGGCCGCTCGGACGATGTCATCAAATCCTCCGACTTCCGGGTCGGGCCCTTCGAGGTGGAAAGCGCGCTGATCGAGCACCCCGCCGTGATGGAGGCCGCCGTGGTGGGAAGCCCAGACCCCCAGCGCTATCAGCTGGTCAAAGCCTTCGTGATTTTGACCGAGGGCAACAAAGCCTCCCGGGAGCTTGCCCTGGAGCTGTTCCAGCATACCATCAAGGTTTTGGCAAAATTCAAGATTCCGCGCATCATCGAATTCGTGGATGCGCTGCCCAAGACCATCAGCGGGAAAATCAGACGGGTCGAGCTCAGGGAAAACGAAGAAAAGAAGAAGGCGGCCGAAGGTGCTGCGAAACACGAGTACTTCTATCACGAATTCCCGGAACTGTCGTCCAAGAAAAAGAAATAGCCTTCATGTCGGGCCGCCCGGAAATGGCCGCAGCCGCCCCGGTGGGCGGCCCCCATTTCCGGGTGCCTTTTTCCCGGCCGCGGCCAGCTCAAGCGACTGAAAAATGTTCCTTGCAGGGTTGTGCTGCGCTCCGGGATGACTGGTTTTTCGCCAACTGCGGACCCATCGCCCCCACGGGCGCGCCGGGGTCCGTTTTTTTTTAAGCGCTGCGAACCCGGCGGGAACACCCCGGGGGATTTTTGGGGATCCCCCGGGGGGCCCCGCCTGGCTCTTGGAGCTTGAATCGAAATTACAGAAAGAAGGTTACACTAACAATCGTCCGGCTGGGTCCCACCTACTCGCCGGTTTATGACATCCTTACGCGGGCCGTTCCGGTATCGGTGAGCCTCGCCAAATAAACAGGACACCAGGCCCTTGGGCCGTCCGGCCACCCCCGGCCGGATGGCTCGGCCGAAGACGGCGAATGGCAGCCCGTCGCCGTTTTCTCAAGGCCCGCTTGGCGGCCGGCAAAGGACCCCGTTCTCCCGCTTTCTCCTATTGTGACCCTTGGCCACATTTCCACGGGTTAAACGCTACGCGCGTGATCATGGTCCGTAAAAATACCCCCCCGGACGCCCCAGGCTACATGCTTGGCCCCATTTAAATTTTCTTGAACCCCCCGTAATTTGTTTTCATTCGGCATCCATGAGGGAGGCGGCGGTGAGGTTGTGAGGCCGGTCGCTTCCGGTTCAGCCGACGTCATCGAAGCGATCGCCTTTCGGCAGCGCTGGCTGCCGGTCCCCTGCGATCGGCTCCCCAACCTGCTGCGGGTCTCAAGGAGTGCAGTCATGCCAATTAAAGAACGATTCCCGGAACTGATATCCTCTGCAATCGCACTGACCGGTGTTTTTTTCCTTGCCGCCAGCGTGCTGGAGTGGCCTTTTCTTCAGATCCAGGCGCCGGGCGCCTTCGTCCTGATCGGCGTGTCGGTTGCCTTCATCCTGGGCGGCAGCTATTTCTTTTTCAAGGCGTGGCGGGGCAATTTGGAGCCCGGCGGGAAAACCATCACCGAGGTGCGCATGCGCGCCATCGAAAACATGCAGAGTGCAGAACTGGTCAGCCGAATCGCCCGGGACGACCCCGACCCCGAGGTCCGGCAGAAGGCGTTGCAACGTCTGACCGAAATCACGGCCTAGTCGCCAATCAACTGGCCGGCGATCCGGGTCTGATCCCATACAGAAAGGGGGTGAGGAGATGAAAATCAGCGATTTTTTCTTGCCCAAAATTGCGCGGTCGGATCCCAATGTGAGAATCACCGCCGTGGAAGGCGAGGAGAATGTCGAGCTGCTGAAAAAGGTGGCCGAAAACGATTCCGATCCGCGTGTGATCAAGGCCGCCCGCAAACGCATCGCAGCGCTCAGTGAGGCTGTGGCGTGAGAAAACCGAGGATCCGAACCCGTACCCGTTCTCGCTGCGGAGCCCATGGATCCCAACCTGCCCGCTTGCCGGCGCCGGGCCGCCTGCCCTGCCGGCAAGGGGCGCCTACCGTCTTACGGCCGGCCCCATCCCCTCCCGTGAGGGGGGTGCGATTACCGCCTGTTCCCGGCCGACCGCTCCCGGTCATCTCTGGCCGCCTCCATTCCAAAAATACCCATCCCCTTCTTTTTCGAGGTTTGCGACCCACGTTTCAGGCGGGCGGCGCGTCCCTGCGTCACCCAAAACTTGTGGGGGTGGGCAAAGACTGTAGCGGGGGCCTAAAAATCATGTAGCAGCTCCTCCGCCTGGAACCCCCAAAAAGGACCCTGGGGCGGGAGCTGTCCGTTTCGCCCAGCTTCCCCGGGTGTCGCGGCCGGTCATCGCCCGCCACTGGTGTTCGGCGGCGCCTCGCGGTGCTGCAACGGGACGCCCAAGAGTTGACAGTCGGGTATTTGCGCGATAGGGAAATTATGATCATTATCTCAAAAGTGGGGTTTCCGCTCCGGCCCACAGCTTTCGGGCGGCCCCGCTGGGCCTTTTGGCCCGGCCACTTGCCAGCCGATTGCGGTTCGGGCTTTGGTTGTGGCTCAGGAAAGTTCGGGGATCCAGGGTAGGGGGGCCCATTTGGGGGCTTAACGCGATGCAGCGGCACGACCCTTCACAGCTCTCGGCTCGGATTCTTGCCAAAGCCCTCTCCCTGGGGGCGTCCCTGGCCGGCAGCGCAGCCATCCGGTCCATCCGCCGCACCCCCTCCCACCGGATGGCCGTCGACCTGCGCTGGCCGGAGACGGCCAGGACCGCGGTCATCCTGGCGCTGCACCATCCCGCCGGGGAGCCCTCCCTGGACTGGTGGGACAGCCGGTCTGGAAAGACGCCGGGCAACCGGGAGTTGATGCGGGTGGTGGGCGACCTGTGTCAATGGCTGGCAAAGGAGCTGGCGCTTACCGCTTATGCGCTGCCCTACGGGGTGGAAGATGGGGGCGTTTTCCTGAAGGAGGCCGCGGTGGTGGCGGGGTTGGGGGTCATCGGGCGCAACAACCTGCTGGTTACACCCCGCTTTGGTTCCCGGGTGCGCCTGCGCGCCCTGCTGCTGGATGTCGACCTGGCAGAGACCGAAAGTCCGGTTTTCGACCCCTGCGCCGGCTGCCCTGCACCCTGCCTGCAGGCCTGTCCCCAGGAGGCGTTCGCCCGCGGCAACTACGATCGGCGGCGCTGCCTCCGCCAGATCGAAAAGGACCAGGAAAATCCCTACCGCATCATGGACATGAGCAGCATGACCTATGCGATCACGTGCATCAAATACTGTCGGGCCTGCGAATTGGCCTGTCCTGTTGGCGGGTGAGGGGGACCGGCCGCAAGTGGTCCTCAGCCGGTGACCTTCTTCTTGGCCGCACCCCCCAAGGCCGGGTTTTCGACTTCGGCCGCCAGACATCGGCTGCAAAGCACTGCGCGGGCAGCCGCTAAATCCAGTCCGCCGCCGCACTGCCGGCAGCCCCCGCAAATAAAGACCCCGCCCTGGGTGGAGTTGCGCGAGTAGGGGGACGTGCGGTGCAGATCGACGCCCCACTGCAGACGATCCCCCCGCTTAAAGCGCAGCCGTCCGCCCATGACGTAGTCCAAGCCACGCGACCAGTCGTCCGCATGCTGGAATTCGTTGCCGCCGCAGGCCATAACCCCCATCTCCCGGCAATAGGGGATGATGACGATCTGTTTGCGGCCCGGCCGGATCTTGCCCAGGAGGTCGTTTTCCACCAGAAAGTCGATGAACGCCTTGCCCATCAGGGGCTCCGGGTTGATCAGCAGCAGGGTGTCGATGGCGCCCTCGGGCAGAAGCCGCAGGATTTCGCTTTCGGCCCTGAGAATCACGAGGTTTGGGGGCGGGTCCTGTTGAGCGGGCAGGCTGCCGGCACGCCATGCCGCGGCCACCTTCTGGTAGAAGGAGCCCTCTTCGGCGGGGGTCTCCCAGGGGTAAAGGTCGGTGGCGACCACCCCGATGTCGGGGTTCTTGAGGGCGATCTGCCAGGCCACCTCGCAGCTGCCGCAGCCGATCTCCAGAATGACCCGGTCCCGGTTCAGGACCTGGGGAAGCCGGGCGATTTCGGCGGGCGAGTTGCCCTGTCCGAAGAGGTAGTGGCTCAGAGGGTCGAAAGCCGCGTCGGGCGGCATCTGAAGCCCGAGTGTCAAGCCCTTGAGCTGCAGACTGTGCGACCCGCTGTTGTTTAAGCCCGGCAGGGTCGGCTGCGGTGCGTTGGGGATCGCAAAGGCAACCGTTGCTCTCTCGGGAGCGGGCTCCCGATAGCGGCCGGGGTCCGGCGGCGCATCGCAGCCCGGGCGGGAGGAACCAAACTTCAATCTGGCGCGCCAGCGGACCGCCAGGGCCTTGAGCTTCCTTAGGAGAAAAGAGCACTTGGACATGGTCACCACAGCCGGGCACACGCTTCGCAGGGGCCCGCGAAATTGGGATGGTGAACTGGCACCCGGGGGGCGGTACCCAAGGGGCAGGGTATCCGGGAAGAAAAGAAAGGGTGAATTTATTTAGTAGAAAGCCGCGGCCATGTCAAACGGTATTTTGCAGGCTGCTTTCCTGTTGGGCGCGGGGCGAAAAAAAGGTCTTTTCAAAGCCCCTGAGCGCATCTATATTATTTATTATCTGCTCTCCGGTAACGATCGTTTAAGGGTGTGGCCAAATGGTTTTATAAAAGCGTCACACCGCAGCGTCCTCTAAAATCAGCCTGACGCAGCCCCACTCGTCAGGCGCTTTATCCAACCTCAAAACAACATTTAAAAAAAGCGCATTCTGCCGCTCCAGGTGTTTGCTGGAAGCGACCCCGCGGCGGCGTTTTCCCGGAACCCAGGCTAACAAGATCGCCTCATGCCGATTTTTCGGCTTGCCCAGTGAGCTGAGCCCAGCCGCGCACGCCCGGGTGAGGCAGCCTTGCCGGCGCCCCTCGCCGCCGCTGTTTTTTCGCCCCAAACCTTAAGGGCCTCGGGAAAAAATTATTTCATAACCTTGCTTGTCTTTTACCGTGACCCAAACCGGCTGCATTTGCAGTCAAAGGGGGTGCCATGAGCAGCGAATCCGAAACCGTCAAGCGGCAAGATCTCCTGGAGCGGGTGACCCGGAAGGTCCCCGCCCTCAAGGCCAAATTCCAGTTCGGCCTGGCCCGCAAACTGCTCGCCGAGGCTGCCGCGGTCTTTCCCGACAATCTCTGGCTCCAGCAACAGCTCGCCCTGTGCACCTACAAGGACCAGGACCTGTTTCCGGCCAAGCGCTTCGCCGACGCTCTGGCCGTGCTGGAGCGAATCGGGTTGCGCGACCCGGCCAACCGGGACGCCGAGACCCTGGCCCTTGGGGGCGCCATCTACAAGCGCTGGTGGGAATATGACGGTCAGATGGAGAACCTCCACCTGGCGTTGAACTTCTACCGCGCCGCCTGGGAGCGCAACCCGGACCAGGATCGCGGCTACGGCGGGATCAACGCCGCCTTCATCCTGCAGCTTTTGGCCGCGCGCATCCAACTGGCCGCCAACCGCAGTCAAACCGCATCGCCGGAGGCCGACAGGCTCAACGCCGAGGCCGACGACCTGCGCCGTGCGATCATCGCCCACTTGAGTGCGCGGCTGGTCGAGGACCCCGCCTTCGGCCAGGACAACTGGCTGCTGGTGACCCTGGCTGAGGCTTTTTTCGGCCTGGGTGAGTATGACCAGGCGGGGGAGTGGCTGGCCAAGTCCAGGGCCCTTGGGGCAGCCGAGTGGGAGCGCCAGACCACGGCCCGCCAGTTGGTGGCCATCGCCCGGCTGCAGGGCCAGGAGCCGCCGCCGGAGACCAGCGACCCGGCGGGGTGGCCGGCCCCCTGGCAGGCCCTGCGCCGACTCCTGGGCGAGGATGCCGGCCCCGCCCTTTCCTGCTACCGCGGCAAGGTGGGGCTGGCCCTTTCGGGGGGCGGGTTTCGCGCCTCCCTTTACCACCTGGGGGTGCTGGCGCGCTTGGCGGAGATGGACGTGCTGCGCAGCGTGGAGGTGCTCTCGACGGTTTCCGGCGGCAGCATCGTGGGCGCCCAGTACTACCTGGAGGTCAAGCACCTGCTGGAAACCAAAACCGACGGAGAGATCACCCGCGAGGACTACATCGAACTGGTGCGGCGCCTGCAGCGCGATTTTCTGGACGCCATCCAGGGCAATATCCGCATGCAGGCCGTGGGGGATTTCAAGAAGAACGTCGCCATGATCTTCTCCAAGTCCTACAGCCGCTCCCACCGCCTGGGCGAGCTGTATGAAGCGCGTATTTACGCCAAGGTCGCCGACGGCCACCCGGCGGGCAGCCCGCGTTACATGGACGAGCTTCTCATCCGGCCGCCGGGGGAGCCCGATTTTCATCCCGCCTTTTCCAACTGGCGTCGGCGGGCCAAGGTGCCGGTCCTGCTACTGAACGCCACCGCCCTCAACAGCGGCCACAACTGGCGCTTCACCGCCACCCTGCTGGGGGAGCCGCCGGGACTGCTGGGCGCGGAGGTGGACAAGAACGCCCGCTACCGCCGCCTCTGGTACCGCCAGGCGCCCAGCGAGGCGCTCAGGCGCTACCGGCTGGGCTATGCGGTGGCGGCCTCGGCCTGCGTGCCCGGGCTTTTCGAACCGTTGGCGCTGGAAAACCTCTACCCCGACAGGGTGGTGCGCCTGGTGGACGGCGGGGTCCACGACAACCAGGGGGTTCAGGGGCTGCTGGACGAGGGCTGCTCGGTGGTGTTTTGCAGCGATGCCAGCGGCCAGATGGACGATCTGGACAAACCCAAGGACAGCGCCCCCGCGGTCATCCTGCGGTCCAATTCGATTCTCATGGACCGCGTGCGCGAGGCCCAGTACCAGGACCTTCAGGCCCGCCTGGACAGTCGGGCGCTGCAGGGCCTTTTCTTCATTCACCTCAAAAAGGACCTGCCGGTTCGCCCCCAGGACTGGATCGCCTGCCAGGACCCCACCCCGGAACCCACGCCGGCAGCCGGCCTGCCCTACGGGGTGGCGCCCGCCTTGCAGGCCAAGATCGCCGCCATCCGGACGGATCTGGATACCTTCTCGGAGGTCGAGGCCTGCGCCCTGATGTGTAGCGGCTACCTGATGGCCGCCCAGGAGGTCCGCGAGTTGCAGGCACGCCATGAGGCCCGCGCCGAGCCCGGCACCTGGGGCGATTTCACCGTCCATGCGGGGCGCGAGGCCTGGCCTTTCCTGGAGTTGGAGGCGCTAATGGGGCCGGCGCCGGAGCAGGAGGCCGCGCGCGGCGACCTTGAGTTGCAGCTGTCGGTGGGGGCATCCAAGGCCTTCAAGATCTGGAAGCTGCACCCGCGGCTGAAAATGCAGAGCTGGCTGCTGCTGGCCGTGGCCGGGGTCCTGGCGCTGGCCCTGATCGCGCTTAATTGGGAAAAGCCGCTGGTGCCCCCCGCCGTGACCGTCGGCAGCGCTTTCGTGGTGCTGCTGCTGGCGGCCGGCGCCGTCCTGGTGCCCGCCTTGAAGTGGTTTTCGGCCGGCAAGGCCCTGCGCGGGATCGGCCGCAACGTGCTGATCGCGCTGTTGGGTTCTTTTGCCGCCTGGATTCACTTGAAGCATTTTGACCGCATGTTCCTGGCGCGCGGCCGGCTGGACCGCCTGCTGGAACGGAAAGAGAGGACCCCATGAGCCTGCCGCTATGTTTTGTGCTGATGCCCTTCGGTAAAAAACCCACCACCGCCGGCGCGCTGGTGGACTTCGACGCGGTTTACGCCCAGCTCATCGCCCCGGCGGTGACGGCGGCCGGGCTGGAGCCCATCCGCGCCGATGAGGAGGTCGCCGGCGGGATAATCCAGAAGCCCATGTTCGAGCGTCTGCTGCTGTGCCCCTTTGCCGTGGCGGATCTCACCACGGCCAACGCCAACGTCTTTTACGAGCTGGGCGTGCGGCATGCCGTGCGCCCCTGGACCACGGTGGCCCTTTTTGCGGCCGACGGCGCCCGGCTGCCCTTTGACGTGGCGGACCTGCGGGCGCTGCCCTACCGGCTGTCGGGCGACGGTTTGCCGGCGGATCTCGAAAACGACAAGGCCGCCCTGGCGGCGCGCCTTCAGGCCGCCCGTCAGAGCGCGGCCGACCACCCGCTGACCGACAGCCCGATTTTTCAGCTGGTGGATGGCTACCCGGAGATCTCCTCCGACCGGACGGACGTGTTCCGCGACCGGGTGCGCTACTGCGCCGGGATCAAAGCGCGCCTGGCGGCGGCCCGCAAGGAGGGACCGGCGGCGGTGGCAGCCGTCGAAAAGGAGCTTGGCCGGGAGGGGAGCCACGGTCTGGGGGCTTTCGAGGACCAGGAAGCCGGCGTGCTGGTGGATCTTTTCCTTTCCTACCGCGCGGTCAAGGCCTGGTCCGAGATGATCGCCCTGGCGGGGCGCATGCCGCGCCACCTGCGCGACACGGTCCTGGTGCAGGAGCAACTCGCCCTGGCACTCAACCGCGCCGGAGAGGGCGAGCGCGCCGAGCAGGTGCTGCTGGCGCTCATCGCGCGGCGCGGTCCCAGCAGTGAAACCTACGGTATTTTAGGGCGGGTTTATAAGGACCGCTGGGAGGCGGCTCTCAAGGCGGGGGGAGCGCTGCTGGCCCGCGGCCTGCTGGATAAGGCCATCGAGGCCTACCTGCGCGGTTTTGAAAGCGACTGGCGCGACGCCTACCCGGGCATCAACGCGGTGACCCTGATGACGGTCAAGACCCCGCCCGACCCCCGCCGCGAGAAGCTCCTGCCGGTGGTCGAATATGCCGTGGAGCGACGCATCGCCGCCGGCAGCCCGGATTACTGGGATTTTGCTTCGCGCCTGGAGCTGGCGGTTCTGGCGGGGGATGATGCCGCTGCCGCCGCTGCCACCGGGGATGCCCTGGCCGCGGTGCGCGAGAGTTGGGAGCCGGAGACCACCGCCCGCAACCTGCGCCTGATTCGCGAGGCGCGCGCGGCGCGGCAGGAGACGCTGCCGTGGGCCGCGGAAATCGAGGCCGCCCTGGCTTCGGCGGCGGCCACCGGCTGACCGGGTCCGCCTTTTGCGCCTGCAAGCCGGGGCGCCCGGTTGTGACACTCCGGCGCCGCTCGGCCGGTTTGCCTGCCCACCGCCCCCACCGGCTTCTCAGGTTTCGGGGCGCGACAGCCCGCTCACCCCGCCCAGCTGTCGCGGATCTTGTAGGGGAAGCCGTAGGCCGCCATGCGCTCCAGAAACGGCTCGGGCGCGAAGGCCTCCGGCGGCAGGACCCCTTTGCCCTGCCAAATGCCCCGGGCCAGCAGCTCGGTGGCGATGGACGGGCCCACCGCGGTTTGGGCGGCCACCGCCTGGCAATTCCAGCGGCGCATGCATTCCTGGTTGTCGGCCACCTGGTATAGGTAAACCTCGCGCGGCCGGCCGTCCTTGCGCCCCGTGACCAGGGTGCCGACGCAAATCTTGCCTTCCATCAGCGGGCCGACCTTGGCCGGGTCGGGCATGCAGGCCTCCACCACGTCCCGCGGGGCCACCTTGACCCCCTTGACGTCAATGGTCTCGGCCGAGGCCAGACCCATCACCTCCAGCTGGCGCAGGGCGTTCATCATGTCATCGCCCAGGCTGATCTTGAAATCCACCTTTTTGAGCCCCTTGTTGATCCAGCGGGGCAGGTTGACGACCTCTTCGTGCTCGATGGCCACCAGCTCGATGGGGCCGATGCCTTCGGGAAAATCGAACACCTCCGGCGCGCTCATGGGTTTGGCGGTGTAATAGCCCCGCTCCTGCTCCCAGAAGACGGGCGGGTTGAGGCACTCTTCGATCACGCTCCAAACCGAAAACTGGGTGGCGTAGCGGTATTTTTTGACCGTCATGTTAGAGCCGTCGCGGATGCCGATGGCGTCGATCTCATCGAAGAGGGCCTTTTCGGCATAGCGCGCGAAGACCTCGCTGACCCCGGGGTCGATGCCCATCCCCAGCAGCGCCAGGAGCCCCTTGGCCTGCCAGCGGGCGTGCTGGCGGAACTGGTAGTCGCCCAGCAGCACTCCCACCTTGGCGTGGGGCTCGGTGGGGTGCTTCTGCGAGAGCGTCATGGCCATGTCCAGGTAGTGGCAGCCGGCTGCGAAGGCGCCGTCAAAAATGGTTTCGTTGAAGTTCTGGGGGCAGCCGTTGATCAGCAGGTCGATGCCGTGGGTCCGGATGGCCGCCTCCACCTGTGCCTGGTCGCCGGCGTCCACCTGGATGGCGGGAAAACGGTCGCCGCCCCCCAGCCGGGCCGCCACTTCCCGGGCGCGTGCGAGGCTGTAGTCGGCGACCACGAGTTTTTGGACCTGTTCACTGCCAGGATCGGCTTCGGTCACCAACACACCGTAAGCCTCACCGACTGCACCTCCGCCTAACAGTAGGATGTTCATGTCACGTGCTCCTTTCAAAACCGCTCAACAAGTGAGGGCTTGCGTTCATGGGCGCGCACGGCGCACGCCTCAGTGCGATTTGACCCGGGTCCAGGCCTCGTCGATCAGCCGGGTGTCCTTGCCCAGGTCTTTGGTGAAATGCAGGGTCGCCATGATTTCGGGTGTGGGGTAGATCCCCGGGTTTTTAAGGTCTTCGGGGGTGATGAACGGCATGGCGGCCTCGTTAGGGGTGGCATACTGGTTGTAGTTGGAGAGCGCCGCGCCGATCTCGGGCTCCAGGATCCAGTTGATCCACTTGTGGGCGGCGTCGGGGTTGGGCGCCTTGGCCGGGATGCACATGGAATCGTACCAGATCTCGCTGCCCTCCTTGGGAATGGTGAAGCCCAGCGTTTCCGGGTCTTCCGAAACCGACTGGATGGCGTCGCCGTTGTAGACGATGGCGGCCACGGCGGTGCCGGCGACCACGTCGTTCTTGCCGCCCACGCCCGGCTTGAAGCCCAGGCAGTTCTTGGACTTTTTGGTGGCGACCAGAAGGTCCGCGGCCTCCTTGACCTCCTTGGGGTCGACGCTGTTGAAATCGTAGCCCAGGTAGAGCAGCGGGATCCCCATCATTTCACGCACCGAGTCGATCAGCCAGAAGGGGCCGGGATGTTTGGCGGGGTCCAGCAGAATCGACCACGACTGCAGGTCCTCGGGGGTGACCTTGTCCTTGCGGTACATCAGCCCCACCGTGCCCCACTGCCAGGCAACGGACCATTTGTTGCCGGGATCGTAGCTGGTGTTGCGGAAGATGGGCTTGAGGTTTTTCAGGTTGGGGATCTTGGCGTGGTCCAGGGGCTGGATCAGCTGCTGACTGATCAAAACCGGCATGATATAATCCGAGGGCACGATGATGTCGTACTGGTTGACGCCCCCGGCCAGCAGCTTGGCCACCATTTCCTCGTTGTTCTCGTAGATGTCCAGCCGGACCTTGATGCCGGTGGCCTTCTCGAAATCCGCCGGCATCTGCTCCTCGTCCATGTACTCCGACCAGATGAAGATCCGCAACTCCTCCTCCGCCGCCAGCCCGGCCGATGCCATCGGGCCCACCAGCACCAGCAGCAACACCGTCACAATCGCCAGTTTGCGCATGTCTTTTCTCCTTAATCGTGGGGCAGGGCTTTCGCCGCCGCGAAAGCCGCCTGCCGGGGTTTCGGCTCTATCCCTTGCGGGTCAGCCGTTCGGTGGCGACCACCAGGATGATGGTGATCAGCAGGACCAGGGTCGAGAGCGCGTGGATCTGGGGGGTGACCCCGCGCCGCACGGCCGCGAAGATATAGAGCGGCAGGGTCTGGGACTCCGGTCCGGCGGTGAAAAAACTGATGACGAAATCGTCCAGCGAGAGCGTGAAGGCCAGCATCCCGCCGGCGACGATGCCCGGCAGCAAAAGCGGCAGCATGACCCGCCGCAGCAGGTACCAGTTGTCGGCGAAGAGGTCGCGGGCGGCCTCCTCCACCTCCCGCCCGATGGCCACCAGGCGGCTGCGGACCACCAGTGCCACGAAGGCGATCTGAAAGGTGATGTGGCCGATGATCATGTTGAAAAGTCCCGGCTCGAAGGCCGATGACACCAGCCGCAGGAGTCCGAAGGCCACCACCAGGGCGGCGGCCAGGATGATGTCGGGGATCACCACCGGGATGTGCAGCAGGATGTCCAGGCCGGCGGCGCTGCGCTTCGACCACGGGAAACGGTCCATGCCGATGGCCAGCACGGTGCCCAGCACGGTGGCGACCACCGTGGAGACCACCGCGAGCACCAGGGTGTTCCAGGCCGCGGCCAGAATCCACTCGTTTTCGAACAGCTTGAGGTACCAGTCCAGGGTGAATCCCTTCCAGACCAGCCCGCGGCGGGCCGAGTTGACCGAGAAAACCGCGACCCCCAAAAGCGGCAGGTAGAGAAACCCCATGGTCACCAGGGCCAG
>JAJDNY010000170.1 GCA_022340425.1 Desulfobacteraceae bacterium
GCACAGGTTGTCGCGCGCCTGCTGCCCCCAAAAGAAATCGCAATGGTTTCTTTTTTTCCGGCGGGGTCGATTCCTTTGCCACTCTCAGAACCAATCATTTGAAAAACAAACCCGACGATGCCTTATATATCACGGATGGCATTCTGGTATTCGGCCTTGAACAGGATAACCCCGCCTTGTTCCAACATGTGGTGTCATCCCTGGTCGGTGTTGCCGAAGATACTGGAATCCGCTTTATCCCTGTCTACACCAATGTCTACCTCGTTTATCGTCGGGAAGATGCGGGAATGGACTTCCAGTTCTGGGGGTTTGAATTTGGCGGATGCGCTCTGGCTGCAGTGGCGCATGCATTTTCAGGCTATTTGGCCCGTATATCCATCGCGTCCACCTGTGGTTTGACCAACTTATCCCCTTGGGGTTCCCACCCGATTCTTGATCCGCTTTACAGCAGTTGTGACATGCGTATCCGTCATGACGGCATCACCTTGACCCGTCTAGGAAAAACGCGCCTGGTCGCCGAATGGGATACCGCGCTTCGCCACCTGAGGGTCTGCAATTGTTTTAAAAAATATACCCAACATCAGTTGAACTGCTGCTGTTGCGAAAAGTGTGTGCGCACCATGCTTGCCCTGGCGGCACTGGGCAAACTCGGCTCGGCCCCGTCCTTTCCCGCTCAGCTCACCCCGGAATTGGTCAGAAAAGCGGCAATCATTAGAAACGACTACGCCTGTTTCTGCTACGAGGAGGCGATTCCCGGCTTAAAAGCTTTGGGGCAAAACGAGCTTGTCAAAGCTATCTATTGTAACCTGGATCGATATCATCGCAACTGCAGAAAACCCTGGCTCAGGTTCAGTTTTTTGGAAAAAAAATCCCCAAAAAACCCACTTCCAACAACAAAAACGCTGGATTATGCAAAGTTAATACCTTAGCTTGGCATGCGATGAGCCGTAAATCGGCAAAATGAAAGCCCTGGCGCATTTCCCGGTATTGGCGTTTATTCAAACCATCCTTTGCCCCCGCCCGCCGGCGCTATGGGCGGCTTGGGTCCTTCAACCGTCGGCCCGCAAGGCGCCATCAAAGGTTCTGGCCAACCGCCGGTGGGTGAAGGGCTTGGCGCCCGGACCGCTGTAGTCGGCCACGATCTGGCCGCTTCCGATCATCCGCCACTTGTAGATCACCAGGCCTTCCAGCCCCACCGGTCCCCGGGCGTGGATCTTGCTCGTGCTGATCCCCACCTCGGCCCCCAGCCCGTAGCGAAAGCCGTCTGAAAACCGGCTGCTGCAGTTCCAGAAGACGTCCGCCGCATCCACGTAGTCCATAAAACGCAGGGCGCGTGCGCGGTCCGCGGTGACAATCACGTCGGTGTGACCCGAGCCGTAGCGGTTGATGTGTGCGATGGCCGCATCCAGATCGTTCACCACTCCGACCGAGACGATCAGGTCGAGGTATTCGGTGCGCCAATCCTGTTCAACCGCAGCCGCCACGTCGATCAGCGCACGGGTGCGCGCACAGCCGCGGATCTCGACCCCGCGCGCTTCCAGGGCGGTTTTGAGCCCGGGCAGGAGCCCGGCGGCCAACGCCTGGTGCACCAGGATCGTTTCGGCGGCGTTGCAGACCGCGACGTACTGGGTTTTGCTGTCCACCGCGATGCGTACGGCCATGTCCAACTCCGCGTAGCGGTCGATGTAGACGTGGCAGATGCCGTCGGCGTGCCCCAGGACCGGGATGGCGGTGTTGTCCATGATGTGGCGCACGAACTCGTTGCTGCCGCGCGGGATGATCAGATCGATATCCTCGTCCAGTCCCAGGATCGCCGCCACATCCGCGCGGGTCTCGAGCAGCGCCAGCCACCCGGCGGGCATGCCGGCGGCGACGCTGGCGGCGCTGATCGTCTCGGCCAGGATGCGGTTGGTGGCCGCCGCCTCGCTGCCGCCCTTGAGCAGGACGGCGTTGCCGCTCTTCAGGCACAGGCAGGAGATCTGCACCAGGGCATCGGGCCGCGACTCGAAGATCACGCCGATCACCCCGATGGGGCAGCTGACCTTGTAGAGCTCCAGCCCCTGGTCAAGCTCGGTGGCGCTGAGGGTTGCCCCCACCGGATCGGGCAGCGCCACCAGACTGTGGATGCCCTCCACGGCCTCGGTGATTTTGGCCTCGTCGAAGCGCAGGCGCTTTAACAGCGGTGCGGCCAGGTTTTCGGTCTCGGCACGGGCCAGGTCGCGCCGGTTGGCGGCCACGATCTCGTCCCGGTGGGTTTCCAGCGCCCGGGCGATGGCGGCCAGGGCCCGGTTTTTGGCATCGCTTTTGGCGGCGGCCAACTGCCGGCAGGCTTCCTGGGCCTGCCGCGCGATAGCGGTGATCTCCATGGCGTCCTCGATTTGGATTCGGCAAAAGGGTGCCCGGCAGGTTCCGCGCTTGCCGTACAAGCGCAGGGGCGGTTTCAGTCTCATTCTTAATTATGCGCCGCTGCCCGCGCCGTCAAGGGATTCGTGCGACCGCCCAGCAGAACTCCCAAGCAGAACGGCCGCCGTTACAGCCGGGCGGGCGCTTCGCCCTCGACTACTCGTGCCGCAAGGCCTCGATGGGATCCAGCCGGGCGGCCTTGCGGGCGGGGAAAAAGCCGAAGACCACCCCCACCGCACCGGAGAAGACAAAAGCCGCCGCAACGATGCCGGGGTTGAAGACGAAGGGCATCGCCATCGCGCGGGCGCCCAGCCAGGCCGCCGCCAGCCCCAGGACGATCCCCACCACCCCGCCGAAAACCGCCAGCACCATCGCCTCCACCAGAAACTGGAGCAGAACCTCGCGCTCCAGGGCGCCGATGGCCAGCCGGGTGCCGATCTCACGGGTGCGCTCGGTGACCGAGACCAGCATGATGTTCATGATGCCGATCCCCCCCACCAGCAGGCTCACGGCCGCCACGGCCCCCAGCAAACCGGTGAGCACCCGGGTGGTGCCGGTCAGGGTGGCGATGATCTCCTTCATGTCGCGCACGTGGAAATCATCCTCCTCGCCGATCTGGATGCGGCGCCGCTCGCGCATCAGGGCTTCGGTGTCGGCCTGGACCTGTTCGGTGGACACCCCGTCGGCGGCCGAAAGGTAGATGATGTTGACGTCGGTCCTGCCGGTGAAGCGCCGCTGCATGGTCTTGAGGGGAATCAGGATCAGGTCGTCCTGGTCGGTGCCGAAACTCGACTGCCCCTTGGCTTGCAGCACGCCGATGACCGTGAAGGAAATCTTGCCCAGGCGGATGGTGGCGCCGATGGGGTCCTCGCCGCCGAAGAGCTGCTGGCGGACCGTGGCGCCCAGCAGGCAGACGGCCTTTCCGGCCCGCAGCTCGTTGTCGCTGAACACCCGCCCGGCGGCCAAAGGCCAGTCGCGAACGACCAGGAATTGGTTGGTGCTGCCCGTCACCGAGGTGGACCAGTTAACATTGCGGAAGATCGCCTGACGCGTGGTGGTGACCGCCGGCGCAACAGCCTTGAGCCCCAGGACATCGCGCTCGATGGCCAAAGCATCGGCTATTTTGAAGCGTTTGGCGGGAATTCTAGCGCCGCCCGGCAGGCGAAACCCCTGACCGCGGCGGACCTGCAGCATATTACTGCCCAGTTTGGAGATCTCGCTGGTGACTTGGGCGGTGGCGCCGTCGCCCAACGTCACCATGGTGATGACGGCCGCCACCCCGATCACGATGCCCAGCACCGTCAGCGAGGAGCGCAGCCCGTTGCGCAGGATTTCGCGCTGGGCCAGGCGGTAGGTTTCCCAGAGCATGGACCGTTGCCCCCTCTATTCGGATCCGCCGGCGATGCGGCCGTCCAGGAAGTCCACCCGGCGGCGGGCGAAAGCCGCCATGTCGGCCTCGTGGGTCACCATGATGATGGTGATGCCGCGGTCGCGGTTGAACCCGGAAAGCAGATTCATGATTTCCCGGCTGCGGGCCGAGTCCAGGTTGCCGGTGGGTTCATCGGCCAGCAGGACTTCGGGGTCGCTGACGATGGCCCGTGCAATGGCCACCCGCTGCTGCTGCCCGCCGGAAAGCTCACCTGGGGTGTGGCGCTCCCAGCCTGCCAGCCCCACCGCGGCAAGGGCCCCTCGGGCCTTGGCCCGCCGCCGCCGCACCGGCAGCCCGCGATAGATCAGCGGCAGCTCGACATTTTCAAGGGCGGAGGTCCGGTTGAGGAGGTTGAAGCCTTGAAAAACAAACCCCAGGTAGTGGCGACGCAGCAGCGCGCGCTGATCCCGGCTGAGGCGCCCGACATTCACGCCCCCGAAGCGGTAGTCGCCGCCGCTGGGGGTGTCCAGGCATCCCAGGATATTCATGCAGGTGGACTTGCCCGAACCGCTGGGCCCCATCACGGCCACAAATTCGCCTTGCCGGATGTTGAGATCGACACCGTCCAGGGCGCGCATGGCGGCCTGGCCCCGCCCGTAGATCTTGGTCACCCCCTGGAGTTCGATCAGCACCGGGGATGATCCGCTGCCGGATGGGGCGGCGCTCATTTGAGTCCGCCGATGCTGCCGACCACCAGCGCCGCGCCGGGCGCCAGGTCGCCGGCGGTCACGACGGTGTAGGCGCCATCGGTGGCGCCGATGGTCACCGCCCTGGGCACCGGCCCGCCATCATCCAGCAGCCAAACCCGCTGCCGCTTCCCCTCGCCCTTGACATCGGACTGGGGCCGGGCGCCGCTTCGCGGCGGCCGCGGGATCAGCACCTCGAAAAGTCCGCGGCTGCGGCCCTTTTCTTTGGGCTGCGGCGGGCTGAAACGCAGGGCGGCGTTGGGCACCAAGAGGGCGTCTTCAATTTTCTGGACGGTGATATCGGCCGTGGCGGTCATTCCCGGCCGCAGGGCCAGGTCCGGGTTGTCCACCTTGAGGACCGCCTTGTAGGTGACCACCCCGTCGGTGGTTTGCGAACCGTAGCGTACCTGGGTGATCAGGGCCTGAAAGGTCCGCTCGGGGTAGGCGTCGACGGTGAAGATGGCGGTCTGCCCCTCCTGGACCAGCCCGACGTCGGCCTCGTCCACATCCACCTGCAGCTCCATCTCGGCCAGGTCCTCGGCCAGGGTGAAGAGCACCGGCGCCTGCAGGGAAGCCGCCACGGTCTGACCAGGGTCGACGGTGCGGGCCAGCACGATGCCGTCCACCGGCGAGTAGATGACGGTCTTGGCCAGATCGGTTTCATCTGACAGCAGGGTCGCCTCGGCCTGTTGAATGGCCGCCCGGGCGATGGCCACCTCGGCGCGGGCGCGCTCCAGTTCAGCTTCGGCGCTTTCCAGATCGCTGTCGGAAAGCAGCCTCCCGCCGGAAATTCGGCGCGCCTCCTGAATCCGTTTGAGGTTCTGCTCTTCCTTGACCAGCGTCGCCTGCGCCCGCTTGAGCTGGGCCTGCGCCGAGGCCAGCGCGGCGCGGGATTTCATCACCGCGGCCGCAAATTTGGTGTCGTCCAGGTGCGCCAGGGGCTGGCCGACGGTGACCCGCGCGTTGTAGTCGACCGCCACGGTCCGGACGATCCCGGAAAGCTCGCTGCCCACTTCCACCTCGTTGGTGGGCGCCAGGTTGCCGGTGGCCGTGACGGTCACCGTCAGGTCCCCACGCCGGGCCTCCTGGGTCTGGTACTGCACCCCGTCGCCGCCGGAGCGCTGCAGCCAGTAGACCCCCGCCGCCGCAAGCAGCAGCGCGGCAAAGCTCACGCCCAGCCAACGCCACAACCGTCGGCCGGAACCGAGTTTACCATCCAGCCCCAGCGTGTCGGCGATATCGGGAATGGATTTGTGTAAATCGTCTTTCATTTCCTACCCCACCGTCGGGTCGGGGCCCGGTAGCGAACCGCCGCGGCACCAGCGACAAAAAGTCTTTGAAAACGGGTGCCAAAGGTTCGTCTTCAGGGTCGCGGCAATAAATAATTCGACAATATTGCGCCGGATTTTGGTTCGTCACCCAGGCACATTCGCCGGTGCATATCGGGATATGTGCCGGCGGATGTAACGCCGGTGGCGGGCCAAAAGACAAGCAAGATGTGGCATTATTTATTGCCGAGGCCCTCAGGCCCCGCCGCCTGGATTGGTCAAGCTCACCGGCGCATTTGGATGCGCCCCCCGCGCCACCAGCAGCCACAGGCAAAGCAGGGTGCCGCCGGCGCCGGCGCCCAGGATTCCGATGATGCCGATCTTATCCGCCCAGTCCAATGAAATCAGCCACATGGCGAAAGCGCCGACCAGAAAATAGATGAAGATCAGCAGGGAAGAGGCGGCTCCGGCGTGGCGCACGACCTGCTCCAGCACCAGGTTGTTGCTGGGCGGTCGGCTGAGCCCGAAGGAAAACGAGATCAGCGCCATGGGCAGGGCGAGACCCCACGGGCCGGCGAACCAACCCAGCAGCATCACGACTCCGCCCAGCAGAATGCCCGCAAAGCCCGCGGTCATGAGATGGGCGGCGCCCAGCCGGGGCAACAGCCGGGTGCAGGCCAGCGCGCCGGTCATGATGGCCGCGGCGTTGAGAGCGAAAAAATAACCGAAAACTTGCTCGGAGAGTCCCAGCCGGGTGATGTAGACATCCGCTGAAGCCGCGATGAAAGCGAAATGCGGCAGCACCACCAGGGCCATCATGAAGGCAAAGCCAATGTAACGCCGGTTGCCCAAAAGCTCCAGATAGCTCGCGGCGGTCTGCAGGGCGCCGACATTGGCTGGAAATCGAAGCGTTTCGGGCATTCGCAGGACGCCTATCCATGCCACCAGCGCCACGGCCGCCTGGGTTACAAACACCCAGCGCCAGGAAAACCAGGTCATTATCCAGCCGCCAAAAACCGGGGCCAGCATGGGTGCCAGGGCCATAATGACCCCGATGGTGGCCAGAATGCGCTCCCGCTCATGCCCTGCATAAACGTCCTTGCTGATGGCCAGGGCCAGGGCGGAGGCCGAGGCCGCCCCGGCGGCTTGCAGGACCCGGAAAACGATCAGGCTGACCACGTTGTTCGAAAGGGCGCACAGCAGGCTGGCCAAGATGAAAATCGCAATCCCGACCAACAGCGGGCGCCGTCGGCCGAAACGGTCCGAGAGCGGTCCATAGACCAGCAGAAACCCGCAGTAGCCCACGAAAAAGCCGATCAGGGTCAGGTTGACCAACGCCAGCGGCTGCTGCCAGCGCTGAACCAGCAGGGGGATGGCCGGCAGGTACATATCGGTGGCCAGCGGCGGAAAGGCCGAGAGCAGCGCCAAGAGCAGCACCAAGCGGGTGCTGTGCCCCACTTTCGGCGGGCTCACGGTTAAAACCGCTCCCACCGACAAAAAGCCGCCGGCGTTGGCCGGACATCCACCCTGAGGTGAACCGGCCGCCGCCCTAAGAGGCACTTGGCTGCCATCCACCCTCGGCACCGTCACCGTTCAGCGGCTGCCAGCCCCCGCCGAGGGCCTTGTAGAGGCGCACGAGGTTGCCGGTCACGGTGCCCTCGCTGATCGCCAGCTCGTCTTCCAGGGTCAGCAGGGAACGCTGGGCGACCAGCACATCGCTGAAATCCACCAGCCCGGCCTTGTACTGGTCCTGGGCCAGCTGCACCGCCTTGGCCGCGGCCTCCGTCGCCCGGTTCAGCGCTTCGCGCCGCAACTGCTCTTCGGCATAGGCCACCAGGGCGTTTTCGACCTCCTCCAGGGCGTTCAAGAGGACGGCTTCGTAGCCGATCAGTGCCTGCTCCTGGAGCGCGGACTGCACCTCGATGTTGCGGCGGATGGCGCCGGCGTCGAACACGTTCCAGCTGACGCCGGGCCCCAGACGCCAGGTGCGGCTGCCGTACTCCAGCCACTGCCCGCCGGAAACCGATTCGAGCCCGATGCCGCCGGCCAGCGTGAATTTCGGGTACAGATCGGCGGTGGCCACCCCGATGCGGGCCGTTTGGGCCGCCAGGCTGCGCTCGGCGCGGCGCACGTCGGGCCGGCGGCGCAGGGCATCGGCCGGCACGCCGACCGCGATCTCAAGCGGCGTCAAGGGGATGGGCCGGCGTTCGGCGAGCTCCGCGTGAACCGCGCCGGGTTTTTCGCCCAGCAGCACCGCCAGGCGGTTTTTGGCCGCCTCCAGTCCGGTCCGCAGGCTCGGGATCCGGGAGCGGGTGGTCTCCAGGTTGAAAAGGGACTGCTGAACGGCCAGCTCGTCGCTGAGCCCAGCCTCGAAACGCGAGCGGGTCAGGTCGAAAGTTTCCTCCTGGGCGACGACGTTGGCCTCGGCCACCCCAAGCCGTGCCTGGAAGGTGCGCGCTTCCACGTAGTTGAAAGCCACCTCGGCCAGCAGGCTGACCATCACGTCGTTGAGATCCTCCTGGCTGGCCTGCAGCTCCATCTCGGCGGCTTCGATGGCACGCCGCACACCGCCGAAGATATCCAGCTCCCAGCCGGCGTCGAAGCCGGCCGAGTAGAAGTTGCCGGTCTCCCCGGAGCCGCTGTTCTCGCTGCTGCGGCTGCGGGTGACCGCACCGGCGGCATCCACCGTCGGAAAGAGGCCGGCCTGGCTGATCCCCCGACGGGCGCGCGCCTCACGGACCCGGGCCAGGGCCTCGGCGAGGTCGCGGTTGCCCAGAACGGCGCGCTCGATGAAGCGCGAGAGATCTGGGTCGTTGAGGGTCGACCACCAGCGCGAAAGGGTCAGCGGGTCAGGGGCGGCCGCGTTCAAACCGTCCTGCAAAACGGTGTGCCAGGCCGCCGGCGGGTCGTCAGGCGGCGGCACGTAGTCCGGCCCCACGGCGGCGCACGCACCCAGGCCGAGGCCGGCAGCGACGACAAAGACCGCCAACAGCCCGGCACCCGAGCGGAACCGCCGGCCACCGGCAGGCAGAGGGATGGGAAATGACTGGGGGATCGATTTTTTCATATGCTTCTCTTTTGGTCTAATTACCCGGCCTAAGCCGAAATCCGCTCCCTTCGGCGCTGTTCCGCCCGTCAGGGCGTGCCACTTTGAGGGTCGGCCTGCTTGAGGGCCCGCCGCTGCCGGCGGCGGGCGTAGACCCGTTCGCGGCTGGACTGGAAGATGGCGTAGAGAGAGGGGATCAGAAAGATCCCGATCAGGGTGGCGGCCAGCATGCCGCTAAAAACGGTGGTGCCGATCGCCCGACGGCTGTTGGCCCCCGCACCCGTCGCCACCACCATCGGAAAGACCCCGAAAATAAAGGAGAAGGCAGTCATCAGGACCGCCCGGAAACGCAGCCGCGCCCCGTCGATGGCCGCATCGAAAACGCTCAGGCCCTCCTCCCGGCGGGTTTTGGCGAACTCCACGATCAGGATCGCGTTTTTGCTGGCCAGCCCCACCAGCAGCACCAGCCCGATCTGGGCATAGATGCTGAGGGCGAGCCCGGTAACCCAAAGCCCCGCCAGGGCCCCCAGGGCCGCAACCGAAATCGAGATGATGACCGGCAGCGGAATAGTCCAGCTCTCGTACTGCGCCACCAGGAAGAGGTAGCCGAAAAGCAGGGCCAGGGCCAGCAAAACCGGCGCCTGGCCGCCGGCCTTCTGCTCCTGGAACGACAGACCGGACCACTCGTAGGCGTAGTTTTCAGGCAGGGTGGCCGCGGCCACCCGGGACATGGCGGCCATGGCCTCCCCCGAACTGAAGCCCGGGCCGGCTTCGCCGTTGATCTGGGCGCTGGTGAACTGGTTGTAGCGGCTGATGATCTGGGGCGCGAGAACCGTGGAGAGGGTGGCCAGGCTGCTCAGCGGCACCATCTTGTCGTCTTCGCTGCGCACGTAAAGCCGGCCGATGTCCTCCAAGGCGTCGCGGTAGGGTGCGTCGGCCTGGACCTTGACCTGAAAGACCCGGCCGTAGAGGTTGAAATCGTTTACATAGCGCGATCCCAACTGGGACTGCAGGGTGGAAAAGACGCTGCTGACCGGCACGTTCATGGTTTCGCTCTTGGTGCGGTCGAGGTTGAGCATCAGCTGGGGCACGTCGGCGGAGTAGGTGCTGAAAACCGCCTGCAGGGTCCGATCCTGGTTGGCGGCCACTACCATGGCACGGGTGACGGCCGCGAGTTCCTGGGGGCTCTGGTCGCCCAGGGCCTGCAGCCGGAAATCGAACCCGCCGGTGCTGCCCAGCCCTTGAATGGCGGGGGGGCTGAAGGCGAAAATATTCGCCGTCGGCATGGCCGCCAGCTCGGCACGCACCCGGCCCATCAAGCCCGCGAGCTGAACCTCGGGTGTTTTGCGCGCACTCCAGGGCTCCAGCACGACGACGGCCAGGCCGACGTTTTCGCTAGAGCCGCTGATGATGCTAAAACCGCTGACGGCGATGACATCCGCCACCCCGGGAATGTTCTGGATCGTCTCGGAAACCTGGGCCAAAACGGCGTTGGTGCGCGCAAGGGCGGCGGCTTCGGGCAGTTGGATGTCAACGAAAAAGGCGCCCTGATCTTCGCTGGGCAGGAAACTGGTGGGCCGGCTGATGAAAAGAAAGTAAGCCGCGCCAAAAACCAGCCCGAACACCCCCAGCACCACAACCGTGCGGCGCATCAACCAAGCGGCCCCGGCCACATAGCTGCTGCGGGAGGCAAGCAGGACCCGGCTGAACCAGGCCAGCGGCCCCCGGCGTATGCTGCGCGGCGGCCGCAGCAGTGCGGCGCACAGGGCCGGGCTGAGGGTCAGGGCGTTGAGGCTGGAGAGCAGCACCGCCGTCGAGAGGGTCACGGCGAACTGTTTGTAAAGCTGCCCGGTGATGCCGGGCATGAAACCCACCGGGACGAAGACGGCCAGCAGCACCAGGGTGGTGGAGATAATCGGGCCGGTCACCTGCCCCATCGCCCGGATGGCCGCGTCCTTGGCCCCGAGCCCCTCCTCCTGCATCACCCGCTGGGCGTTTTCGACCACCACGATGGCGTCGTCGACCACTACGCCGATGGCCAGGATCAGGGCGAAGAGGGTGATCGTGTTGGCGGTCATACCCAGGGCCAGGAGGGCCGCGAAGGTGCCCACGAGGGAGACCGGGATGGTCAAAACGGGGATCAGGGTCGCCCGCCAATCCTGCAGAAAGAGAAACGTGACGGCCACCACCAGGCTGAAGGTGATCATCAAGGTCAGCGCGATTTCGCGGATCGCCGAGCGCACGTACTTGGTGGTATCGTAGACCGAGCGGTACTGGACACCCTCGGGAAACCGCTGGGAGAGGCGTTTTAGCTCGGCCTCGATGGCCTGGACGGTTTCCAGGGCGTTGGCCCCGGCGCTGCGGTAGATGGCCATGTTGACCGCCGGGGAACCGTTCAGGGTGGAGCTGGAGGAGTAGGACTGGGCCCCGAGCTCCACCCGCGCGACATCCTTGAGGCGCACCACGCCGCCCTGGGCGTTGGTTTGCACGACGATGTTCTTGAAATCGGCGACATTCTTGAGGCGCCCTTCGGCCCGCAGGGTGAACTGGACCTGCTGGTTCTCGTTGCCCGGGGCCGTGCCGATGGCCCCAGCAGCCGCCTGGATGTTCTGCTGCCGGATGGCGGTCACGACGTCGTCGGCCGTCAGCCCCAAGGAGGTCAAGCGCTCGGGGTCCATCCAGACCCGCATGCTGTAATCCTTGGCGCCGAAAATGAACCCCTCGCTAACCCCCTTGATGCGCGTCAGGGCGTCCTTGACATTGATGCTGACGTAGTTGCTCAAGAACAGGACGTCGCGACTGCCTTCGGGGGAAAAGAAGCTGATCACCGCCAGCATGTCCGAGGAGCGCGTGCGCACCGAGATCCCCTGCTCGGTGACCTCGCTGGGCAGCTTGGCGGTGGCCTGCTGGACCCGATTTTGAACGTTGACCTGGGCGATGTCGGGGTCGGTACCCACCGCGAAGGTGACGCTCAGGTTGTAGCCGCCGTCGTTGGAGGAGGTCGAAACCATGTAGAGCATGTCCTCGACGCCGTTGATTTCGGCCTCCAGCGGCGCGGCCACGCTGTCGGCCACCACCTGGGCGTTGGCGCCGGGATAGGTGGCGCTGACCCGGATTTCCGGCGGGGTGATCTGGGGGTACTGGGCGATGGGAATGTTCAACAGGGCCAGCACGCCGGCCAGCGAGATGATGATCGAGATCACCATCGCCATGCGCGGACGCTCGATGAAAATCCGTGAAAACATGCCCTACCCCCTCTCCTGCACACCCTCGAAAACGGTTTCGACCACCTGGCCGGGGCGGACTTTCTGGACCCCCTGCACGATCACGGTCTCACCGGCCATCAACCCGGCTTCCACCGCCCAGTTGACCCCAACCACCGCCCCGGTGGTGATGCGCCGCTGCTGGACCTTGTTGTCGCCGTCCACCACGAAGACGTAGCGGCCCTCACGGTCCTCCTGGACCGCCGACTGGGGCACCACCGGCAGGCGCCGCGGGTTGCTGAGACTCAGCAGGACGGTGACGTACTGCCCGGGCAGCAGGATGCCGTGCGGGTTTTCGAACTCGGCCCAGACAGCGATGGTGCCGGTGTCGGCATCGACCTCGTTGTCGGCAAAGGCGAGCTTGCCGGCGCCGGGATAGAGCTCCCCGTTGGAGAGCTTCAGCCGAGGCACCAGCTCTTGCCTGAGCTGCTCGGGGGTCATCTCCTGGTGGCTGGTTTTAACATCGGCATAGTCATTCTCACTCACCGAGTAGACCACCCGGATGGGGTCGATCTGGACGATCCGTGCCAGGGCCCCCGAGTCGGGCCCCACCAGGTTGCCCTTGGTGAAGACAGTCCGCCCGATCCGGCCGCTGATGGGGGCCTTGATGATCGTGTAGCCCAAGTCCAACTCGGCCTGCTCTAGACTGGCCTCGGCCTCCTGCAGCAGGGCCTGGGCCTTGAGCTCGTTGCTGACGGCGGCCTCCAGGTCGGTTGCCGACACCCCGCCCGAGCGCACGGCCTGCAGCCGTCGAAGGTACTGGCTGGCATTGGTCAGGGCCGCCTGGGCGCTGGCCACCTTGGCCCGCGCCGCGTTGACGCTGGCCAGGTAGGGGGCCTGCTCGATGGTGAAGAGCAGATCCCTGGCGTGCACGTCCGAGCCCTCGTTGAACTTGACCGCCTCCAGATAGCCCTGCACCCGGGCGCGCAGGTCAACGGCCTGGATGGCCTCGACGCGGCCGACGTGCTCCGTGGGCGGGTTGACCTCGGCCTCGGTGACCGCCAGGACCGTCACCACCGGAGGCCGCCCCTGGCCCGGCCCGGGGGGCGCGGCGGTGGCCGCGGAAGCCAAAGAGAGCACCACGACACCGAAAAGGAAGGGGCCCAGGCGATGAAAGACGTTTTGATGAAACGGCATGATCTCGTTCCTTTGAGCATGATGGGACGTTGAAAACCGCGATGACCGTGACAGGCGGATAGCAGAATTCGTTGACAATTTCAAATTGAAATTTTAAATGCTGATTTGAAATAAAGACTCGAATCGGCGGTGGGGGCCGATACGCCGCGATTGGGCAATCGAAGCCAAGTGCGGCCCGCAGTGCTGCCTGCATGCGCCAGTCGAAAAAGACGCCATGCGGATGGGGCCGCCAAACCCACTCGCCACTGGAGCATCCAAGCCCATGGCCCAGAGAAAAGATGGTCAGAAAACCCGCGCCCGCCTGCTGCAAGCCGCCTGCAAGGTCTTCGCCTGCAAGGGCTTTCACCAGGCCACCGTGGCCGACATCTGCCGTCAGGCCGGCGCCAACGTGGCCGCCGTCTCCTACTATTTCGGCGACAAAGCGGGACTTTACGTGGCCGCCTGGCAGCGGGCGTTCCAGACCTTCTCCGACCAGTTTCCGCTCACCCCTCCCGAGGGCGCCGCCACCAGCGCCGAGGCGGCCCTGCGCGGGCAAGTACGACGGCTGGTATTGGAATTCAGCCGGCAGGACAGTAACGGCGAGTTTGCCCGCCTCTACATGCTGGAACTGGCGCGCCCCAGCGGCCTGGTGGACCGCACTTGGCATGAGATGGTCAACACCCACCGCCAGCGGCTGCAGGAGCTGATCCGGGCCGTCCTTGGTCCCCAGGCCCCGGAGGAGGACGTCCTTTTTTGCGAGATGAGCATCATCAACCAATGCCGCGCTTTTGTGACCACCCGCCGCAGCGATTTGGAGTTCATGATGGGCCAGACGCTGACGCCGGAGGTGGTCGAGAAAATGGCCGACCACATCACCCGCTTCTCTCTGGGCGGCGTCAGAGCGGTGCGCGACCGCAGCCCCCAGAAGCTTCTTCTCCCCCAACAGAAATCCCTGCCCGAGTCGCTCAAGCAACCCCGGTAATCTGTTAAAAGGCCCAGCACCTTATGGATGGGTCAGCCAACTACTCCGGGCTGAGCATCGGTTCCACTGCCATCCGGTTTCCCCGTTTGTCCCTGATTTCCACGATTGGTGAAGTATAGCCCATTGCCATCGGCAAATTAATGTATGGCATTGTATATCAATTTATATTTAAAAGGAGATGGCGTGGGACCCCGACCTGCCATCCAATTGTTTTCATGCGGCAAAAGTCGGCGGCAACCCGAATCTGTGGAAGGAACGGTAGAAAAAGGATGAGGCTTATCATGACACGTATCACCCAATGCCTTTGGATCGCTTTGCTTCTCACCCTATCCCTGACGTTTCAGCCGCTGTCATCCCTCGCCGGTGGACCGGTACCCATCGGCACCTGGAAAACGGCCCAGACCATCCAGCCGTTTTTCTATGAACAGTTTCTTCCCGATTCGATGAAAACCCGGGTTTTTACCTTCACCAACCCGGCCGACCAGAAAACGGCGCTTTTGGCAGGCAGCCTGGAGATGTGCGGCACCACCCTGGCCCATGCGATCTATTCCGCCTCGGTGGGCCAACCCGTGGTGGTGGTGGCGGCGCTGTGCAACAAGTGCTCGGCGCTGGTGGTCAAAAAGGACGGCCCGATCCAAACCGAGGCCGACCTTAAAGGCAAAACGATCGGCTATGTTCCCGGCACCATGCACGAAATCCTGCTGCGGGAGACGCTTACGCGCAGCGGCATTTCACCCCAAACGGATGTCACGCTGGTCCGGGTGGATTTTTTCGACATGGGAACGGCCCTGGCGGGCGGGAGCATCGACGCCTTCCTTTCCGGCGAGCCCTTTCCGACCCTGGCTGTCATGCAGGGCTACGGCAGAATTCTCGCCTATCCCTATTACGGCGATTCGGTGGGAACCATCAACGCCGGCATGCTGGTCACGCGCGCCGCCGTCGAAGAACGCCCCGCACAGGTGGCCGCGCTGGTGCTGGCGCATGCCAGGGCCACGCGCTTTCTGGTCGATCACCCCGAGCAATGGCTGAAACGGGCCTCGGCCTTCGGTACACCTATCGATGTCCTGGAAGCTGCGGCGCCGAACATGGAGCTGGCCTGGGCCATGGATGAAACCTTTGTCCGGCAGGCCAAGGCGCTGGGCAGCCGCATGCAGGCTCTGGGTATCATCGAGCGGCAACCGGATTACGACCGGCTGTTCGACCTCTCGTTTGTCCAACAGGCAAGGGCGCAACTCAAATGATACGCCACATCGCAGTATTGACTCAGCCGCATCGGTTGCTGAACTGGCTGCTCCCGGGCCTTTTTTTCCTGACATGGCTTTTTGTGTGCGAAACCGGCCTGGCGCCTGCCTATCTGCTGCCGCATCCCAAGGATGTCCTGGCGACGGCTTCATCCTATCTTTTCGGTGATTCCGCAGATACAGCTTATGCAGGCCGGTTTTTCGAAGACTTCACCGCCAGCGCCACCCGGGTGCTGTTGGGGTTCGGCCTGGCAGTGATCGCGGGCATTCCGCTGGGGGTTCTCTCCGGCCGGCTGGCCTTGGTGAACCGCCTGTTGAGCACCACGATCAACGCCCTGCGGGCGGTTCCCGGCATCAGCTGGCTCCCTCTGGCCATGGTCTGGTTCGGCATCGGCATTAAAACCACCGTCTTCCTGGTGGCCCTGGCGGCCTTTTTTCCGGTTTACCTCAATGCCGAGGCCGGAGCCCGCCAGGTCAATCCCACGCTGCTGCAGGCGGGCGCCATGATGGGGGTGCGCCGCTTGCGCGGCACGTTCGCGATTCTCCTGCCGGCGGCCATGCCCAATATCATCACCGGACTGCGCCTGGGTATGGGGATTTCCTGGGCCTACCTGGTCCTGGGCGAGTTGACCGGCGTGCCCAACGGGCTGGGCGCCCTGATCATGGACGCCCGCATGCTGGGCCGGATCGACATCATCGTGATGGGGATCATCTTGATCGCCCTTATCGGCCGGCTGTGCGATGTGGGGCTTTATCTGATGCTGCGACTCAGTTTCAAAAGCGCCCGGAGGATACCGTGAAGACCCGCCTCCAGATCGTCCACCCGGGAAAACAACCGGCAGCGGCACGGAACATTCTTGAAGTCGAGCGGGTGAGCAAATCCTTTGCCACCAATGGTTCAGGGAAAATCACGGTGCTGCAGGACATTGCTTTCAAGGTCCGCCGCGGAGAGTTTCTCTGTATTCTTGGCCGCAGCGGGTGCGGCAAGTCGACCCTGCTCAAAATTTTGGCCGGCTTCATGCAGCCCAGCACCGGCGCTGTTCGGATCAACGGGAGGCCCGCCGCGCGGCCCGGACCGGACCGTTGCGTGGTATTCCAGGAGGATGCCCTGTTTGGCTGGCTGACCGTGAGGGAAAACATCGCCTTTGGTTTGCGAGGGCGTGGGATCACCCGCCGCGAAAAAGAACGAGGCGTGGACCGTTTTCTGTCACTGGTGGGGTTGACCGATTTCGGCAACTATCTGCCGGCGGAAATTTCAGGGGGCATGAAGCAGCGGGTGGCCCTGGCGCGGGTATTGATTCTGCAGCCTGAAGTGTTGCTCATGGACGAGCCGTTCGCCGCCCTGGACGCCCAGACGCGTGAGGAAATGCAGGATCTGCTGCTGCGGCTCTGGTCCGAGTTGGCCCACACCATCGTTTTCGTGACCCATGACGTGGGGGAAGCGGCGCTGCTGGCCGATCGAATTTTGCTGTTCGATCACGCGCCAGGTCGCATCAAGGAGGAATTCCAAATCGCTCTCCTCCGGCCGAGGCAAAAAGAGGATGACGGCTATTACGCCCTGTGCCGTTCCATAACCGCGAAAATAAAAGCCCTTTGAAAAAATTTGATTGTGGCTATGGCAACCGGGGAATTCCGGCGGCTGATCGAAGACGCGGCGCGCACAACAAACTGGAAGCGCTCCGGAGCATTCCCGCAATTCGATCTGGTTCTGCTCGGCACGGATGGCCAAGCCCACGGATGGCGAACTCCACTGGTTTGTCGATCAAGACGCCGCCGGCAAGTCCAACCTTGCGTCAGTCGGGAATCAATCCGTGGGCTACGCTATCTGCACTGGTTTTTGACCGGCCAACGGGCGACCCCGGAGCAAGTGACCGCCGAGTGCCTTCGCTCCGGGTCCGAAACCCTGGCCTGGGCCGTTTCCCGCTTTATGCTGCGGGATTGGGTTCAGGGCAGGTTCGGCGACAAATTGGCGCCCATCAACGCCGGCATCGAAAGGGAGGGTGCTTTCAATCTTTTTTCTCTCCGTATAGTGCCGGTTTTCCCGTTTTTCGTCATCAACCTGCTGATGGGGCTCACCCGCATGCGGCCGTTGACCTTTTTCTGGGTGTCGCAGATCGGCATGCTGGCCGGGACCGTGGTCTATGTCAATGCCGGCAGGCAAAAGGTGAACCCGATGTTCGATAAAATCGATCAATTGTGCGTCAAAACTCTTCGCACCCAACCAGTTGGACGCGACACGGGTAGGATGCCGCACCCTCCTCTCACGAAGGTTTGGAGCTCAGCAAAAAAAGCCGACAAATCGGCTTTGGGAGGCATAAAATGACGAACAATGAGCGCCATAAAAGCATCATCAGCCCATGGGACGCGCACAATCAGCAATTGGTGTCACACGTCCATCCGGCGGACTGGCAAAACCCCACGCCCGCTTCGCGCTACAACCTGGTGGTCATCGGTGCGGGAACCGCCGGGCTGGTCTGCGCGGCGGCCGCCGCCGGTTTGGGGGCCAGGGTCGCCCTGATCGAGCGCCACCTGATGGGCGGCGACTGCCTGAACGTCGGCTGCGTGCCGTCCAAGGCGATCATCCGGGCCGCGCGGGCCGCCGCCGCCGTCCGCGACGCCGGTGCGTTCGGTGTGCATGTCCCGGAGGGCGTAGCGATGGATTTCGGCCGGGCCATGGAACGCATGCGCCGGCTGCGGGCATCCATTGCACCCCACGACTCGGTCAAACGCTTCAGCGACATGGGAGTCGACGTGTTTGTCGGCGATGGCCGGTTCGTCGATGCCCACACCGTTGAGGTGGCGGGCAAACGCCTGGCCTTCAAAAAAGCGGTCATCGCCACCGGCGCGCGGGCCGCGGCACCGCCGATCGCGGGTTTGGAGGAGATTTCCTACCTGACCAATGAAACCGTCTTCTCCCTCACCGAACTTCCCAGGCGTTTGGCCGTCATCGGCGCCGGCCCCATTGGCTGTGAAATGGCGCAAACATTTGCCCGCTTCGGCTCGGAAGTGCTTTTGGTGGAAACCCTGCACGGCATTCTTCCCCGGGAGGACAACGATGCTTCCAGCGTCGTCCTGAAATCCATGCAAAAGGACGGGGTGAAGCTGCTCTGCTGCGGCAAAGAACCGAAGCTTGCCAAAGCCGAAGGCGGCAAAATCCGCCTCAGCGTCGAATCTCACGGCAAGGGCTACGATGAAGTCGTGGACCAACTGCTGGTGGCCGTGGGCCGCGCACCGAACGTCGAAAATTTGGGGCTGGACGCAGCCGGCGTCGATTTCAATAAAAAAGGCGTGCAGGTCAATGACCGCTTGCAAACCACCCAGCCCCATATCTTCGCGGCCGGCGATATCTGCTCGCCGTATCAATTC